>NZ_AKJX01000089.1 GCF_000276605.1 Acidovorax sp. CF316
CCGGCGGCAGCCGCCGCGGCCACCCCCCGGGCAGAGGGGGCGGTGCCAGGAGCGGTCGCGGGCGGAGCGCCGGGCTCCGGCAGGCGCCACAGGGGCCAGTTGCGGCGCACCTCTTCGGGCAGGGGTGGGTTGGCACCCGCCACCGCCGAGGCGATGCCCAGCTGCAGGGCGGTGTAGGCGGCGGCAGACTGCAGCACATAGGCTTCCTGCAATGCCTCCTTTTCGCGGGCGAGCAACTGCGCATCCAGGCGCAGCGAGACCGAGACGCCCAGCACCACCGTGGTCACCACGGCCATCAGGCCCAGCGCAAACAGCAGGATGTAGCCGCGTTCGCCGGCGCGGCCGGCCCGGTGGGCGCGGCGCTGCGGGGGCCGGAGGGGCTGCAGGGTGCGGGTGGTCATGGTGCGCCAGCCTCGCTGCGGGCCTTGTAGACCAGGGCTGGCATGTCGTCGCGCACACCCGACAGTCCCATGCGCAGCAGGTCGGGCGGCTGGCGCAGTTGCTCCCACTTGGCCAGCCAGGTGGGGATGGGCTTGCCTTCGCGGTTGGGCAGGCGGGTCAGGTAGGAGAAGGCACACATGCGCAGGCCCGAGGCCAGTACCTGGGTGTCGAGCAGGGTCGGGGTCGGTCGGTTGCCGGTGTTCGTGGGGGTGGCGGGGGGCAGCGTTTTCACGCGGTGCACCAGCGCCAGGCTGTTGCTGCCTTCGGCGGTTTCGCAGGCATATTCCACGCGCGCAATGGCCGGGGCCGCACCGGGCGTGCCCATCACCGGGTGCAGGGTGTCGAACTCCAGCGTGGTGGCACTGCCCTTGACGGAGATGCCGCGCGTCGTCCATTCGTGGCGCAGGATGCGTTCGGCACCGCGCACTTCCTCGCGCGAGCGGGCACGGTCGCTGTTGCGGCCGTAGAAATCGAGCGCCGTGGACATGGCCGAGGCGCCGATCACCGCCACCACGGCCGAGATGGCGAGCGCCACCATCAGCTCCAGCAGCGTAAAGCCGCCCTGGGCGCCGGGGTGCGAAGTGGGGTGGCGGCGCATCATGGCGAGGGCCGCACGGGGTTCTGTGGATTCGCCGGGGTCGACGAGGTGGGCGCTGCCGAGCCGCCCGCAGTGCGCTCACCCGGCGGGGGCGGTGCCAGGCGGTAGCTGTTCAGGCGGTAGACCTGCTGGTTGCCCTTGGGGCCCCAGAAGACCTCGACCTCCACCTCTTCGAGCTTCTGCCGGAAGGCCGGAATCCGCTCCTGCTGCGCGCGGGTCAGGGCCTCGAAGGGGCGCAGGTGGACGCGGTAGCCGAAATCGGTGCCGGCATAGCCCTGGTCCACGGCGTCGTCGGCCACGGCGAAGGTGGGGCTGGCCAGCGCTTCGTCGAGTTTGGCCTGGGCCAGCGCCATGGCGGCGGTGTGGCCGTTGATCTTGTCGTCCAGGCGTGCCGTGCCCGAGATCGCGGTGAACGCGATCGCCAGGCCGAAGCCGATCAGCACCATGGCCACCAGCACCTCCAGCAGCGTGAAGCCGTGTTGCTGCAGGGCGCGCGGCCGGGCAGGCACGGGCTTACTGTTCGGTCGGCGCGGCATCTTTTCTTTCAATGCGTCCGCTGACGCGGGCCATGCGGAACTGCTGCTGCACGCCCGAGGGGGTGCGCACCAGAAAGGCCGCCTCCTGCGCGGTGCCATCGGGGTAGAAGAGCAGCTGCAGGGTTTCGTCCTCGGCCCGGGTGGCCGTGGCCGCCGTGCGCGGGCGGTCCGCGGGGCTGGCAATGAGGCGGTAGTTGCCGGGCAGCTCCAGCACATTGCCGGCCGCCGTGGCGATGCGCCCCGAGTCAAAGTACACCGTGGCTTCCACCAGCGCCCCCCCGAGCACGGCCCGGTTGCGCAGGCGCTTGAGCTCCTGCTGCGTGCGGTCGAGCCAGCGGCGCTCCTCTGCGCGGCCGGCCAACTGGTCCACCGAGACCATGGCCAGGCCCGTGCCGATGCCGACCAGCACCAGCACCAGCAACAGCTCAAGCAGCGTGAACCCGGCGGTCTTTTTCATGCGCAACCGCACGGAGCCCCAAAGGCGTTATTCCCAGCTGCGGATGTCGGCGTCGTCCCCGCTGCCGCCTTCCTTGCCGTCGGCGCCCAGGGACGAGAGCTCGTAGTCGCTCTTCTCGCCCGGTGCACGGTAGACGTAGCTGTTGCCCCAGGGGTCCTTGTCCACCTTCTTCTTGAGGTAGGGGCCGCGCCAGCGGGCCGCCTCGGCCGCGTCGGCGGGCTTTTCCGACAGGGCGGCGATGCCCTGCTCGGTGCTCGGGTAGCGCGACATGTCCAGGCGGTAGGTGTCCATGGCGGCGCCCAGCATCTCGATCTGGGTGCGCGCTGCCTTGACCTTGGAGGCGTCGAGCTGGCCGAACAGGCGCGGGCCGACCAGCGAGGCCAGCAGGCCCAGGATGACCATGACGATCAGCAGTTCGATCAGCGTGAAGCCGCCTGCGCGGCGCAGCGCGGGCTTGCGGGAGGGGAGCTTGAAGGGCATGTGCATTGGAAAAAACCTACTTACTTACTACGTCACTTGTTCATTTACAGGGGCATGTCGTTGATCGAGAAGATGGCGGTCAGCATCGACACCACGATGGTGCCGATCAGCCCGCCCATCAGCAGGATCATCATGGGCTCGAACAGCGCCACCAGGTTGCGGGTGGCCTTCTGGATGTCCTTCTCATACTGGTCGGCCACCTTCACGAGCATGGCATCGAGCGCGCCCGACTCCTCCCCCACCGCGGCCAACTGGCCCAGCAGGCGGGGAAAGAACGGGTCGGCGCGCACCGGGCCCGACACGCCTTTGCCTTCCTGCACAGCGCGCACCAGCCGGTCCAGCGCCTTGCGCAAGGGGATGTGCTCGGTCAGTTCGCGCACGATGCGCATGCCGGTGAGTATCGGAACCCCGCTGGCCAATAGAGTTCCCCAGGTGCGGCAGACATGGGCCAGCTGGATCTTGAGCAGCAGGGGCCCCAGGATGGGCATGCGCAGCAGCAGCAGTTGCCAGCGCTCGCGCCATTTGTCGTCGCGCAGGGCCATCACGAAGCCGGTAAGGGCCACGGCGATCACCCCCAGGATGTACAGGCCATAGGTCTTCAAGAACTCGCCGGTGCCGATCAGCACGGCCGCCGCTGTGGGCAGCTCCTGGTGCATGTCGGTGAAGATCTGGCCGAACTTGGGCAGCACGAACACCGTGAGCCCGAGCAGCGCGCTGACGCCGAAGAAGAACAGCAGCACCGGGTAGATCGACGAGGTGACCAGGAACGAGCGGAACTCGATGCTGCGCGTGTAGAACTCCACCAGCCGCTGCATCACCACGGGCAGCACGCCGCCTTCCTCGCCGGCGCGCACCATGTTCACGTACAGGCGCGGGAACACCGAGGGGTGGCGCATGAAGGCATCGCCCAGCGAATTGCCCTTTTCCACGTCCACCACCACGGCCTGCATCACGCCGCGAAAGAAGGGCTGCTCGATGCTGCTCTGGCAGATGTGCAGTGCCCGGTCCAGCGGCAGGCCGGCGTCGAGCAGGGTCAGCAACTGCTCGGTCATGGCCAGCACATGCTTGATGCCCACGCGCTTGCTGCCGCCGAGCGAGGCGGTCCAGCCGGTGCCGGACGCAGCCGGCTTCTGCTCGGACGCCAGTGGCAGGTGCTGGGCGGTGTCGGCCGGCGGGGGGCTGATGCCCGCTTCGGCGGCAATCCCCTGGCTGGCGGCCCCTGAGGTACCCGGCCGCGGCCTCACGTCATCTCCTGGCGCGTGACGCGCGCCAGCTCTTCGAGGGTGGTGATGCCCGCCAGCACCTTGCTGATGCCGTCGGCGCGCATGGTGCGCACCCCTTGCTCGATGGCCTTGCGGCGCACGCCTTCGGCAGGCATCTTCTGGATGATGGCTTCCTTGATCGCCGTGGTCATGGGCAGCATCTCGTAGATGCCCGTGCGGCCGATGTAGCCCGACTGGCCGCAGTGGTGGCAGCCCTTGCCGTGGAACAGCTCGGTCACCTGGTGGGCCTCGACACCCTCTTCCGCCAGGAACAGCAGGTCGGCCGAGGTGGGCGTGGTGCTTTCGCGGCAGTGCGGGCAGATCACGCGCACCAGGCGCTGCGCCACGATGAGTACCACCGAGGAGGCGATCAGGTAGCTCTCCACGCCCATCTCCATGAGCCGGTGGGGCGCGCCGAACGAGTCGTTGGTGTGCAGGGTCGAGAACACCAGGTGGCCCGTGAGGGCGGACTGGATGGAGATCTCGGCCGTCTCACGGTCACGGATTTCGCCGACCATGATGATGTCCGGGTCCTGCCGCACGATGGAGCGCAGCGCGCTCGCAAAGGTCAGGTCGATCTGCGACTTGACCTGGATCTGGTTGATGCCGTCGATCTGGTACTCGACCGGGTCTTCCACGGTGATGATCTTGTTGCCCGGCAGATTCACCTGGCCCAGCGAGGCGTACAGCGTGCTGGTCTTGCCGCTGCCGGTGGGGCCGGTCACGAGGATCATGCCGTGCGGCTGCACGATGGCGGCCTCGAGCATGGCCAGCGCCTCGGCGTTCAGGCCGAGTGAGTCCATGCCCATCATGCCGGGGCCCTGGTCCAGGAGGCGGATGACCATGCTCTCGCCGTACACCGTGGGCACGGTGGAGACGCGCATGTCGATCTGGCGGCCACCGACTTCCATCTTCATGCGGCCGTCCTGGGGCAGGCGGCGCTCGGCGATGTTCATCTTGGCGCGCAGCTTCAGGTGCGAGATGGACGCCATGTACATGCGCCGCGGGGGCGATTCGGCGTCGAACAGCACGCCGTCGATGCGGTAGCGCACGCGGAACTTCTGCTGGCTGACCTCCAGGTGCAGGTCGGATGCCCGGCTTTCCACCGCGCGCAGCAGCAGCGACTGCACCAGGCGCACCACGGGGGCATCCTCGGCCAGGGCCTTGAGGGTTTCGAGGTCGTCGTCCTGGTTCTCGGAGCCCGATGCGTTCTCGTCGTCGAAGGCGGCCAGGTTGGCGTTCTCGGGGCGGTAGACCTGGTCCAGGCCGGAGTGGATCCACATGCGCGGCGCCAGGTGCAGGCGCGTGGGCACGGAAAAGAACTGCTTCAGGGCATCGAGCGCGGCCAGCTGCACGGGCACGCTGGAGGCGATGTGCACCGCTTCGTCCGTGACCGAAAAGGGCAGCAGCGAGTTCGTGCGCAAAAAGGCTGGCGACAGGCCCTCGATCGGGGACACGTCCTGCAGCGCATGCGTCATGGTGTTGAGCAGCGGCACCTTGAGGTTGCGCGCGAACTGGGCCAGAAGCTCGGCTTCCTGGTTGCCGGCGTCATCGGTGCCGATGGGGAGACTGCTCATAGTTGCTGTGGGAATGGCCGGTTCGGCACTGGGGGGCATGGGGTGGAAGGGGTTTGCCAGCGGCCCATGGCCTGCAGGATGGGCGCTGAACGGCCCGTGCGGCCACAGGCCGGGGGTGTTCTGGCACCACCCGGCATTGTAGTTTGTTCGCCTTTCGCGGGGCACCCCCTGCATGGGTGGGCTTGTGCCGGCGCGCGTAACAAAGATGAGTGCGTGTTAATGGGGGTCAGATCGCGAGGGGGTCGACATCCACCAGCCAGCGGATCAGTCCCTTGTGGGCCGGATCGCTGCGCGTGGCCTGCAGCACCGGCTGCCAGGCGGCCAGAAAGCGTTGCAGGGCCGTGCGGCTCTCGCTCTCCAGCAGCATCTGGGCGCGCTCCACATTGGCGATGCGCTGGATGGTCAGCGGCACGGGCGGGTACAGGGTGACATGGTCCACGCCCGGCAGGCCGTGCTCCCGGGCGGCGGCGCTGGCCGCGGTCAGGAAGGCCTGGGCCACCTCTTGGGTGCGGGCGTCGGCGCGCACCAGGGCCTGGTAGGCGAAGGGGGGCATGCCTGCCTCCTGGCGCTCCTTGAGCTGCTGGGCCGCGAAGGCGGGGTAGTCGTGTGTGCGCAGCGCCTCGAACACGGCATGCGTGGGGTGGAAACTCTGCACCCACATCTCGCAGGGGGCGCCGCCCTGGGCCGCCATGTAGGCCGCGTCGCGGCCGGCGCGCCCCCCGGCCTGCATGAGCAGTGCGAACAGCCGCTCGGCCGAGCGGAAGTCGCTGGAGAACAGCGCGCCGTCGGGCTGCACGGCAGCCACCAGGGTGATGCGGCGAAAGTCGTGGCCCTTGGCGATCATCTGCGTGCCCACCAGCACGTCCACCTCGCCCGAATGCACCTGGGCCAGCTGGCTTTCGAGCGCGCCCTTGGCCTTGGTGGTGTCGGCATCGATGCGCGCGATGCGCGCGGGCGAGCCGTCGGGCCGCAGCACCTCGGACAGCAGGCCGGCCAACTGCTCCTCGAGCTGCTCGGTGCCCCGGCCCATGGACAGGATGTCGGGGCTGCCGCAGGTAGGGCAGTGGCGCGGCACGCGCACGGTGTAGCCGCAGTGGTGGCAGCGCAGGGTGCGGTCGGCCTTGTGGAACACCTGGTGCGCACTGCAGTGGGGGCAGTCGCTCTTCCAGCCGCAGTCGGCGCAGTGCAGCACGGGGGCATAGCCGCGTCGGTTGAGGAGGACCATGCATTGTTCGCCGCGCTGCACGCGCTCGGTGATGGCGGCCAGCAGCGGCGCGGTGAACACCGCGCGCTTGGGCTGCTGGTTCATGTCCACCCGGCGCACCCGCGGCAACTGCCCGGCGCCGATGCGGCTGGGCATGTGCAGGCGCAGGTAGCGGCCGCCCTCGGGGTCCTCGGGCGTGGGCGGGCGGCTGGCGTGCCAGCTTTCCAGCGACGGTGTGGCCGAGCCCAGCAGCACCTTGGCGCCCTGCTCGCGCCCGCGCCACACGGCCAGGTCGCGCGCCGAGTAGCGGGCGCCCTCCTGCTGCTTGTAGCTGGGGTCGTGTTCCTCGTCCACCACGATCAGGCGCAGGCCCGGCATGCTGGCGAACACCGCCATGCGCGTGCCCAGCACGATGCGCGCCGCGCCGCTGTGGGCGGCCAGCCAGCTCTTGAGGCGCTGCGGGTTGGTCATGCCGCTGTGCAACGAGACCACGGCCTGGGCGCCGAAACGCGGCGCGAAGCGGGCGGTGAAGCGCTCTTCGAGCTGGGGGGTGAGGTTGATCTCGGGCACCATCACCAGGGCCTGGGCGCTCGGATCGGCGTCCAGCACCTCCTGCGCGCAGCGCAGGTAGACCTCGGTCTTGCCGCTGCCAGTGCTGCCGAACAGCACGAACGGGCCTTTTTCGGCGGCGATCTGCGCGCGCGCGCTTTCCTGCTCGGGTGTCAGGGCCACGCTGGGCAGGGTCTGGCCGGAGTCGCCGGCGGGCAATGCCGGGCGGCGCAGGCGCCGGGCCAGCTGCTCAGGGCCCAGGTCGCGCAACTGGGGCGGCAGGGCGGCCAGCGCCACCTCGCCCAGCGCGCGCTGGTAGTAGCGTGCCGCAAACCCGACCAGGCGGCGCCAGGGCGCGTCGAGCGGCGCCACGCCGGCCAGCACCCCAGCGATGGGGCGCATGGTCGTGCCTTCGGGCAGCTCGCCGGTGGCCTCTTCCGCGTCCCAGACCACGCCCAGTACCTCGCGGGTGCCAAAGGGCACCCGCACCAGCGTCCCGGGGGGCAGCGGATCGGGGCTGGCATAGCTCAGCAGATCGCCCACGCCGCTGTGCGAGGGGGCGTGCAGGGCCACATGGACGGTGGTGGTGGATGGAGGCGGCAAGGTCGGTGGTTCAGGGGCAACCGGGAATCGTACGCCAATCCTCCTGGGGGCTCGGGCTGTCCGCGGTGTGGGGAGGTTGCGCGTGCTACTTCATGTGCTGTGGCGGTGTCAGCGCTAAGTCGCTGATCGTGCTGCTTTTTTCAAGTCATCCCACAAATCTGTGGATAACTTTGTTGACATCCTGTCTTCACCGTGGCCCAGGCCGCATGGATACTGGGCTGGAACAAACTGCCTGTAAATCCAGCAGAGAGAAAAAATCCATATGAATCAATCATCTGAAGATTTTTGGAGGGCTTTTTTGTGTTAATCGCCGGCGGGTGCATTTTTGCTGCGCCGCATCACGTTTTGTGTGCATAAGTCGAGCCTGCCCGGTTCGTCAAGGGGAGAATGGCCACCATTTCTGTGCTAGCCGATCGAGTCGGTATGCAGTGTTTTCTGTGATGTCGCCCGCAAGTGCTTGATTTTGCAAGGCTTTTGCGAGAAGTTCAGAATTTCTGTGGATAACTTTGTTGATATCCCCTGCGCGCAGCCCGCCAGCCCTTGAAAAACCGTGCTTCCGGTAGGTTGCCCGCCAAAAGTGCAATCGAAGGATATCCATATGAATCAACCACTTGCGTCGCTGCCAAAATAAAGTGGCGCCCCAGAAACAGCGCGATTGAATTTTTCAAGGATGCGCTGCCAGTGTGCACAACTCCGGCTATTTCCCGCCTGCTGGAGGGCTTCGAGGGGCTCTCTCGATGCCCTCCGACGAGATGGCTGGACTTTTTTTTTGCCAGCGTACCCGGGTGCTGGCGCACGGGTGCGATGGATCGCCTGGCCGAAGATTCCGCCCCGCCCTGCCAAGTCATCCCGGAAATCTGTGGATAACTTTGTTGACATCCTGTCTCCAGTGCGCCGCAGGCCGCATGGATGCTGGGCTGCGACAGAATGCCTGTCAAAACGGCAGGGTCAAAAAATCCATATGAATCAATCATCTGAGGATTTTTGCTGCACCTTCTTGTGCTAGTGCCGCAGCATTGGCTTTTGCTGCGCCGCATTACCTTTTGTGTGCATAAGTGCAGTTCGCGCGGTTCGTCAAGAGGACATTGCCCGCCATTCCCGTGCCCGCGGTGTAGGACGATGTCCACTGATTCTTGCAGTTCACGCCGCAAGTGCTTGATCTGTCACAGTTTTTTCATGAAATTCAGAATTTCTGTGGATAACTTTGTTGATATCCCCTGTGTTCTGGCTGCCAGCCCTTGAAAAACCGTGCTTCTGGTAGATTGCCCAGCAAAAGAGCAGCGCATGAATGCCTATACAAATCAATGGCTTGCATGCGGTCCGAAAAAAAGGGCCGTCCAATGGACGGCCCGATAGATTTTCTTGCAGATGCACCACTGCTGTGCACAACCCAGGCTATCCCGCAACCCGGGAGAGCGCTTTTCAACCCGCGCTGCGCTGATTGCGTGAATGGCTGTGCACGGTTTCCACCAGCGCCGCCACATGCTCGGGTGGCGTGAACTGGCTGATGCCGTGGCCCAGGTTGAAGATATGCGTGGGGCCGGTGGTGCTGCGGTCGGTGTGCGGCGTGCCGAAGCTGTCCAGCACCCGGCGCGCCTGGGCTGCGATCTGCTCGGGCGGCGCAAACAGCACGTTCGGGTCGATATTGCCCTGCAGGGCCTTGCCCGGGCCGCCCACGGCGCCACCCACCAGGGCCCGGGCGCGCGCCAGGTTCGCGGTCCAGTCCAGGCCCAGCACCTCGCAGTCCAGGGGCTTCATGTCTTCCAGCCACAGGGCGCCGCCCTTGGTGAAGACCAGGCGCGGTACATCGGTGCCGTCCACGCCGGTGCGCTTGAGCTGGGCCAGCACCCGCGCCGTGTAGGCCAGGCTGAACTCCTGGAAGGCCCCGTCGGCCAGCACGCCGCCCCAGCTGTCGAAAATCATCACCGCCTGGGCGCCCGCGTCGATCTGGGCGTTCAGGTAGGCGGCCACGGCGTCGGCATTGGTGGCCAGGATGCGGTGCATCAGGTCCGGGCGCGCATACATCAGGCTCTTGACCAGGCGGTAGTCGTCACTGCCCTTGCCTTCCACCATGTAGCAGGCCAGCGTCCAGGGGCTGCCCGAAAAGCCGATCAGCGGCACCCGGCCGGTCAATGCCTTTCGAATGCTGGTCACGGCGTCGAACACATAGCGCAGCTTGTCCATGTCGGGCACGGCCAGTTCGGCCACCGCGGCCTCGTCGCGTACCACCTTGGCAAAGCGCGGGCCCTCGCCCTCGGCGAACGACAGGCCCAGGCCCATGGCATCGGGCACCGTGAGGATGTCGCTGAACAGAATGGCCGCATCGAGCGGAAAGCGCTCCAACGGCTGCAGCGTCACTTCGGTCGCGTAATCCACGTTGGTGGCCAGGCCCATGAAGCTGCCGGCCTGGGCGCGCGTGGCCTTGTACTCGGGCAGGTAGCGCCCTGCCTGGCGCATCAGCCACAGGGGCGTGTAGTCGGTGGCCTGGCGACGGCAGGCGCGCAGGAAGGTGTCGTTGGAAAGGGGGGCGAAGCTCATGCCCCGATTGTCGCAGGGCCCGGAAACTGGACGGAATCGCCAGAGCAGATGGGGTTGGGTGTGCTGCCTGCGCAGATGTCGCGGAGGCCTGCAACAAAGGCCTTCATGGGCAGGGCCGCGGCCCTGCAAGCGCCACCGTGGATCCGGCTTTGCCGGTCCACCGGAGGCGTCCCCCTCAGGGGGAAGACGCGCAGCGGCTCAGGGGGAGCTATCTCTCCGCGATGTAGTGCGACATGCGCACGACCTCCCCTGGCGCGAGGAAGGCGCGCACCTCGGTCTCCAGCGTCTGGTCGGCCATGGTGGCGCGGGCGCGCTGGTGCAGGTAGTCGGCCCAGGATTCGACGATGAAGCGCTCCACATAGCGGGTGGGATCGCCCAGGTCCTTGTAGACGCGCCAGAAGGTGGCGCCATCGCGCCGGCGCGGGGCCTTCATGCGGCTGATGGTGTCCAGGAAGGCCGCGTCCGTGCCTTCGGCGATGCGGTAGCTCACCTCCACGGCCACCGGGCCTGCCTCGGGCAGGGGTTCGGCCTCGATGAAGAGTTCGTCCCAGGGCGTGGCCTGGGTCACCTCGTGCAGGGCGCCCATGCGCAGCGGCATGGGGCGCGCGAGCAGCAGGCCCACGGCCATGCAGGCCGCGGCGGCTACCAGCGTGGGCGCCAGGCCCACGATGTCCGAGGCAGCCCCCCAGATGGCCGAGCCCATGGCGAAGGCGCCCAGGGCCGTCACCATGTGCATGGCCACGGCGCGCGAGCGCACCCAGGGCGGTGCGCTGGCCTGGGTGGCGGTGTTGAAGGTGGACATCGCCGACATCCAGGCCGCACCGCCAAACATCATCGCCAGATAGACCACGATGGCGGTGTGCGAGAACGCGGCCACCAGCATGGCGCCTGCGAACACCACGCAGGCCACGTTGACGATGACTTCCAGCCCGAAGCGCGCGCGCAGCTTGCCAATGACCAGGCCCACGGCCACGGCGCCCGTGCCCAGGCAGCCCATGAGCAGGCCAAAGCCCTGGGCGCCTGCACCCAGCTGGCGCTGGGCGATCACCGGCAGCAGCGCCCACAGGGCCGAGCCGGCCGCGCTGAAGGCCGTCACGCGCACCAGCTGCGCCAAAATCATGTGCGAATGCCAGGCAAAGCGCAGCCCGCTCAGGGTGCCGCCCCACAGGCGCTCGGCCGGCAGCCGGGTGGGCGCATGCGGGCGCGGCGGCCAGCGGCGAATGGACTCCCACATCACCATGGTGGTGACGGCCGCGATGGCGAACACCCAGCCTGCGCCCAGCTGGGCGAACACCAGGCCGGCCAGCGTGGGCCCCACGGCGCGCGCCGCGTTGTAGGCGATGCTCACGGCCGTGATGGCCTGCGGCCACTCGTCGCGCGGCACCGGGTCGATGACCGAGGAGTTCCAGGCCGGCGTGAGCACCGCCGTGCAGCAGCCGCAGACGAACACCAGGAACAGCACCGAGGCCGGCCCGCCCTTGCCCGCCAGCACCAGTACCGCCAACAGGCTGCAGGCGGCGATCTGCGCGATCAAGGCGCCGGAGATCAGCCGGCGCCGGTCGGTGGTGTCGGCCAGCACACCGGCCGGCAGCGCCAACAAAAACATGGGCATGAACACGGCTGTCTGCACCAGCGCGGCCAGGAAGGACGAGCCCGACAGCTCCACCATCAGCCAGGCCGCCGCCATGGTCTGCATGCCGCTGCCGATGAAGAAAACCCCGCCGCAGATCCACAGGCCCCGGAAAGCAGGTTGGCGCAGCGGACTCCAGAGCGAGGTGGATGAGGACATGGATGGCGTGGGGCGTGGTTCTATAGATAGAGAAGACAGACAGGGCGTGTGGCGACCCTTTGCCACAGGATAGCGGCAGCCGACGCATTGCGGTGCGCCAAAGCCCGTTTTTCCTGTACGGCGGCCAATGGAGTGTGGGAATGGGGCCGGCTGTGGGCGTACCGCTACTCCGGGTGCCGCCCGCCGCGCAGCCGGTAGGTGCGCGGCACGTCGGTGCGGGTGGCCACCAGGGCCTCGGCCTGGCGCTGCATGTGGACCAGGCTGGCATCGAGTGTGTCGAGGGCACGGGCATCCAGCCCGGTGAGCAGGGCCTGGTTGAGCGCCTTGATCTGCGGGAACAGGGCGTCGTGCACCGCCTGGCCAGCCGGGGTGAGCGAGAGCACCGCCTGGCGCCGGTCCCCCGGCATGGCTTCGCGCGTGATGAGCTTCTTGCCCAGGAGCGAGGTGATGGCACGCGAGGTGCGGGCCCGGTCCAGGCCCAGGCGCTCGGCCAGTTCAGCCGGGGGCATGCCGGGTCGCTCGGCCAGCCACATCAACAGGCCCCACTCGCGCCGCGTGATGCCGTAGCCGCCCTCGCACAGGCGCACCACCAGGCTGCCGGCCACGGCCAGCAAGCGGTTGAGCCGGTACATCAGCAGGTGCCGGGCCGCCTCGGGGTCGGCCAGCCGCAGCGGGTCATCGGGTTCGGGCATCAGGGTAAACACGGGCATGGATTGTTTAGATCAATCGATTGTGGCCCTTCTAAAGTGCGCCATTCCTTCTATCGATATCCATTCGGGAGCCTTGCCATGTGGAAACCCCTCGCCTCCGTGTTCACCGCCGTGCTGGCGCTATCGGCCGCACTGGCCCAGGCGCAGGAGGCTCCACTGCGCATCGTCGTCGGCTATGCGCCGGGCGGCTCCAGCGACCGCGTGGCCCGCATCGTGGCCGACAAGCTGCAGGCCAAGCTGGGCTCGCCCGTGATCGTGGAGAACCGCACCGGCGCCGGCGGCCGCCTGTCGGCCCAGGCCGTCAAGAGTGCGCCGGCCAACCAGCCTGCGCTGCTGCTGGCCAACCCGGCCGTGATGCTGGTGGCGCCCCTGGTTTTCCCCGACGCGGGCTATGACGCGGAGCGCGATTTCCGCCCGGTGAGCCATGTCAACAGCTACGAGTTCGGCGTGGCTGTCTCCGCCGCCGTGCCCGTGCGCGAGCTGCCGCACCTGATCGCCTGGCTGCGCGCCAACCCCGACAAGGCCAACTTCGGCGTGCCCGCCACGGGCAGCTTGCCGCACTTCTTCGGGCTCATGGTGGGCGATGCCGCCAAGGTCAGCGCCGAGGTGGTCGGCTACCGCGGCTCGGCCCCGCTGCTCAACGACCTGATCGGCGGCCAGGTGCCCGTGGCCTTCGACACCTTCGACACCCTGCTGCCCCAGCACGAGGCGGGCAAGGTCCGCATCCTGGCGGTGTCCAGCGCCAAGCGCAGCCCGCTCGATCCCAAGATCCCCACCTTCAAGGAAGGCGGCCTGGACCTGGCCGCCACGGGCTGGAACACCTTCTTCGCGCCCATGAGCATGCCCAAGGCCCAGGCCGAGCGCCTGGCCGGCCTGATCCACGAAGTGATGAAGGACCCCGACACGCGCCGCAAGTTCGAGGCCGCCAAGATGGAGCCCGTGGCCAGCAGCATGGTGCAGACCGAGGCCATGCTCAAGGCCTACCGCGCCCAGTGGGCACCCGTGGTGCAGCGCTCCGGCTTCAAGCCCTGAGGCAGCTTCATGAGCCATACACGTCCCAACATCGTCTTCATCGTCGCCGACGACCTGGGCTATGCCGACCTGGGCTGCTACGGCGGGCGCGAGGCCGCGTTCGGCCCCGTCTCGCCCGTGCTCGACGGCCTGGCCGCACAAGGCCTCAAGCTCACGCAGGGCTATTCGAACTCGCCGGTGTGCTCGCCCACGCGCTTCGGGCTGATGACGGCGCGCTACCAGTACCGCCTGCGCGGCGCGGCCGAGGAGCCCATCAACAGCAAGAGCCGGGGCAGCAGCACCCTGGGCCTGCCGCCCTCGCACCCCACGCTGCCCTCGCTGCTGCGTGCCGGCGGCTACCGCACGGCGCTCATGGGCAAGTGGCACCTGGGCTACCCGCCGGCCTTCGGGCCGCTGCAGTCGGGCTACGAGGAGTTCTTCGGCCCCATGTCGGGCGGGGTGGACTATTTCACGCACTGCAGCTCCGCTGGCCAGCACGACCTGTACCTGGGCGAGACCGAGCAGCAGGAGGACGGCTACCTCACCGACCTGATCACCGACCACGCGCTCGATTTCGTGGAGCGCATGGCGCCCGGTGCTCAGGCGGGCACGCCCTTCTTCCTGAGCCTGCACTACACGGCACCGCACTGGCCCTGGGAGACGCGCGACGACGCGGCGCTGGCCGAGGAGGTGCGCCAGAATTTGTTCCACCTGCACGGCGGCAACATCGAGACCTACCGCCGCATGATCCACCACATGGACGAGGGCATCGGCCGCATCATGGCCGCCCTCGCCCGCCATGGCATCGATCGCGACACGCTGGTAGTCTTCACCAGCGACAACGGCGGCGAGCGCTTCTCGGACAACTGGCCCCTGGTGGGCGGCAAGATGGACCTGACCGAGGGCGGCATCCGCGTGCCCTGGATCGCCCATTGGCCCGCCGTGATCGCGCCGGGGGGCGAGAGCGTGCACAGCTGCATGACCATGGACTGGTCCGCAACGATGCTCGATGCGGCCGGCGTGCCGGCCGATGCCGACTACCCGCTCGATGGCGTCTCGCTCATGCCGTTGCTGCGCGATGCCGGGTGGGACTGCGAGCGCCCGCTGTTCTGGCGCATGAACCACCGCGGCCAGCGCGCCATGCGCCTGGGCGAGTGGAAGTACCTGCGCGTGGATGGCAACGACTACCTGTTCCTCCTGGCCGACGACGAGCGCGAGCGCGCCAACCGCGCCGGAGTCGATCCCGAGCGCCTGGCCGCGATGCGCGCGGCATGGGAGGCGTGGAACGCCACCATGCCGGCCATCCCGGAGGACGCCACGGTCAGCCTTGGTTACTCAGTCAAGGACATGCCGCAGCGGTAGCTCTCTCTACTAGACAGTTGGCGCAGCCACATGTTCGCGCCGCTGCACGATCACGAAGCGGTCGGCCACGAAGGCCAGGTTGGTGTAGCTGGCGTTGGCGGCCGGGTTGCCGCCCGTGGCGTGGTAGTCCGAGAACGACGCCGATTGGTTCACGAACACACCCTGCGTGAGGTTGATGGACAGGGCCACGCGCGTGCGCCGGCCCAGGGCGATGGCGGCGTCGATGTAGGCGCGGTCGGTGGAGTACACGCCCAGCGTCAGCGCGCCATGCTCGCGCAGCGTGGCCTCGGCCACCTGCAGGCTGGCGGCGCCCGAGTCGGTGGCCACCAGGTAGGACACGGGGCCGAAGCATTCCTGGCCGTAGATGGCGCTGTCGGCCTGCTCCAGCGCCACGATCACCGGCGTGTGGATCTGCGCGTTCGCGAACTCGGGGTGGGGCAGGGCACGCGAGGCCAGCACCAGGCGGCCCTGGCCGCTGGCCTGCTGCATGCGGGCCACGGTCTCGGGCGAGCCCACGGCGCCCAGCACCGAGGTGGCCACGCGCGGGTTCGAGGCCAGCTCGGTCACGGCGGCGGCCAGGTCCGCACCCACCTGCTCGAAGCTCTTGTGCCCTTCGTCGGTGGCGATGCCGCTACGCGGCACCAGGAGGTTCTGCGTGGTCGTGCACATCTGGCCGCTGTACAGCGACAGCGTGAACGCCAGGTTGCGCAGCAGGGCCGCGTACTGGTCGGTGGATTCGATGATCACCGTGTTCACGCCGGCCATCTCGGCATACACGCGCGCCTGGCGGGCGTTGTCGATGAGCCAGCGGCCGAACTGGTTGCTGCCCGTGAAGTCGATGCTGGCCACCGCGCTGTGCGTGGCCAGGGCCTGGGTGTCTTCGGCACGGGGGCTCAGTGCCAGGGTCACGGTGTTCGGGTCCAGCCCCTGCTCGGCCAGCACCTCGCGCAGGATGTTCACCGAGATCGCGGCCGGCAGCACGGCATTGGGGTGCGGCTTGACGATGACCGGGTTGCCCGTGGCCAGCGCGGCGAACAGGCCGGGGTAGGTGTTCCAGGTGGGGAAGGTGGCGCAGCCCACCACCAGCGCGACGCCGCGGCCTACGATCTCGTAATGCTTTTGCATCACCAGCGACGGGTTCTTGCCCTGGGGCTTGTCCCACAGCGCCTGGCCTGGCACGTCGGCCATGGCCTTCCAGGCGTAGGCGATGGCTTCGAGTGCACGGTCCTGCGCATGCGGGCCGCCGGCCTGGAAGGCCATCATCGGGCCCTGGCCGGTGGTCAGCATCACGGCGTGCGCGATCTCGTGGCTGCGGCGGTGTATGCGCACCAGCGCCTCCAGCAGCACGCCCGTGCGGCCCTGCGTGCCCAGTGCCTGCCACGCGGGTTCGGCCGCCTGGGCCGCATCCAATAGGGCATGCACGTCGCAATCGGGGTAGCGCACGTCCAGCGCCACGCCGTAGGGCGAGCGCTCGGTGGCCAGGCGGCCTTGCTCGCCGGGCTGCTGCAGCGCAAAGTCCTTGCCCAGCAGGGCATTCACGGCCGCCTGGCCGTCGGCCTGGCCGGTCTCGCCATAGACCTTGGGCGAGGGCGATTCGGGGAAGGGCGTCCAGTGGCCGCGGGTGGCCAGGGCGGCAAGGGCTCCCTCCAGGAGGGCACGGTGGGTATCGAACAAGGGCATCAAATTGTCTCCGCTAGGGTTTGCCCTGATGGGTTTGACTTGCATCAGGATTCGGGAAAGTTTATTCTCTACCGAACGGTCGGTCAATAATGTTTGCGATCGCTCAACACCAGATTTCCCCACCTTGATAGGCAGGAGCATCCATGTCTGAATCCCTGGTCCTCGTGACGCAGTCGGGCGCCGTGCAAACGCTGGCGCTCAACCGGCCCGCCGCGCTCAACAGCTTCACGGCCGAGCTGCATGCCCAGCTGCTGGCGGCGCTGGAGGCGGCCGCAGCCAATGCAGAGGTGCGCTGCGTGGTGCTCACGGGCTCGGGCCGGGCCTTCTGCGCGGGGCAGGACCTGGCCGACCCGGCCGTGGCGCCCGACCTCACGCCGGGCGCCGCGCCCAAGGACCTGGGCGAGGTGATCGACAAGCTGTACGGCCCCCTGTGCCTGCGCATCCGCAGCATGCCCATCCCCGTGGTGGCCGCCGTCAACGGTGTGGCCGCCGGCGCGGGCGCCAACCTGGCGCTGGGTTGTGACCTGGTGCTGGCTGCGCGCTCGGCCAGCTTCATCCAGGCCTTCACCAAGATCGGCCTGGTCCCCGATACCGGCGGCACCTGGCTGCTGCCGCGCCTGGTCGGCCGCGCCCAGGCCCTGGGCCTGGCGCTGCTGGGCGACAAGCTGCCAGCGGCCGATGCCGAGCGCCTGGGCCTGATCTGGCGCTGCGTGGACGATGCGGCCCTGCAGGACGAAGCCCAGGCCCTGGCCCAGCGCCTGGCCGCCATGCCCGTGAAGGCGCTGGTGGCCACGCGCAATGCGATGGATGCCTCCGCGCAGATGGACTACGGCCAGGCCCTGGCCCGTGAGGCGGCCGTGCAGCGCACGCTGGGCGCCTCGGCCGACTACCGCGAGGGCGTCGAGGCCTTCATTGGCAAGCGCGCCCCCGTCTTCAAAGACCGCTGATCGAGTAGCCCCATGGATTCCTCTACCACCGCCATGGACCCCCAGGCCATCGCCGAGCATGTGCGCGCCGGCATGCTCGCCAACGACCGCGCCACGCAGGGCCTGGGCATCGCCATCACCGCCATCGCACCAGGGCAGGCGACGCTCGAGATGACCGTGCGTGCCGACATGCTCAACGGCTTTGCCATCTGCCACGGCGGCTTCATCACCACGCTGGCCGACTCGGCGTTCGCCTTCTCGTGCAATGCGCGCAACGAGATGACCGTGGCCTCGGGCCTGTCCATCGACTTCCTGGCACCCGCACGCGAGGGCGACCGCCTCACGGCCGTGGCCACCGAGGTCTCGCTGGCCGGCCGCACCGGCGTGTACGACGTGAACGTGCACAACCAGCGCGGCGAGGCCATCGCCGTGTTCCGCGGCCGCTCGTACTGCATGAAGGGCAAGCCCACCGTGCCGCTGGACGCTGCCGCCCGCTGACCCCCCTACCCAGAACCCACAGGAGACATCCATGGCCGTGCGCCAACCTGCCCCAGGCGACCTGGAGCCCATCGAAACCGCCAGCCGCGACGAAGTCCAGTCCCTGCAGCTGCAGCGCCTGCGCTGGACGCTGCAGCACGCCTACGACAACGTGCCGCACTACCAACGCGCCTTCGATGCCAAGGGCGTGCACCCGTCGGACCTCAAGCAGCTGTCTGACCTCTCCAAGTTCCCCTTCACGGTCAAGAAGGACCTGCGCGACAACTACCCCTTCGGCATGTTCGCCGTGCCGCGCGAAAAGGTGGCCCGTATCCACGCCTCCTCGGGCACCACGGGCAAGCCCACGGTGGTGGGCTACACATTGAAGGACATCGATACCTGGGCCGACCTGGTGGCACGCTCCATCCGCGCGGCCGGCGGGCGCGCGGGCGACCTGATCCACATCGCCTATGGCTACGGCCTGTTCACGGGCGGCCTGGGCGCGCACTACGGCGCCGAGCGCGCGGGCTGCACGGTGATCCCCATGTCGGGCGGCCAGACCGAAAAGCAGGTGCAGCTGATCCGCGACTTCGGGCCCAGCATCATCATGGTCACGCCCTCGTACATGCAGGTCATCAACGAGGAGTTCGTGCGCCAGGGGCTGGACCCGCGCGAGAGCTCGCTCAAGGTCGGCATCTTCGGCGCCGAGCCCTGGACCGAGGCCATGCGCCGCGAGATCGAGACCAAGGCCGGCATCGACGCGGTGGACATCTACGGCCTGTCCGAAGTGATGGGTCCGGGCGTGGCCAGCGAGTGCATCGAGAGCAAGGACGGCCCCGTGGTCTGGGAAGACCACTTCTACCCCGAGATCATCGACCCCGAAACGGGCGAGGTGCTGCCCGACGGCCAGGAGGGCGAACTCGTCTTCACCTCGCTGAGCAAGGAGGCGCTGCCAATGATCCGCTACCGCACGCGCGACCTCACGCGCCTCTTGCCGCCCACCTCGCGCGCCTTCCGCCGCATGGGCAAGATCGTGGGCCGCTCGGACGACATGCTCATCATCCGCGGCGTGAACGTGTTCCCCACGCAGATCGAAGAGATCGTGCTGCAGAACGAAAAACTCTCGGGCCAGTACCAGATCCTCGTGGCGCGCGACGGCAACCTCGACCAGGTGACCGTGCGCTGCGAGCTGCAGCCAGGCGTGGCCGATGGCGAGCGCCCGGACCTCACCGGTTGGGTGCAGCAGCGCATCAAGACCCTGGTGGGCATCACCTGCCAGGTCGAGGTGCTGGCCACCGATTCCATCGAACGCACGCTGGTGGGCAAGGCCCGCCGCGTGATCGACCAGCGCGCGCGCTGAAGCAGCCCCCCGAACGAAAGGACACCACCATGTACACCCAGGCCATGGACACCATGGGCAAGGAAGGCGGCGACGCCAAGGCCCTGCGCAGCGCCGAGGAGATGCAGCGCCAGGAGGCCTTCGATGCGCGCATCGACGCGGGCGAATTCATCGAGGCCAAGGACTGGATGCCCGACCACTACCGCAAGACCCTGCTGCGCCAGATCAGCCAGCATGCGCACTCGGAGATCGTCGGCATGCTGCCCGAGGGCAACTGGATATCGCGCGCCCCCACGCTCAAGCGCAAGGCCATCCTGCTGGCCAAGGTGCAGGACGAGGGCGGCCATGGCCTGTACCTGTACGCCGCGGCCGAGACCCTCGGGACCTCGCGCGACCAGATGCTGGATGCCCTGCACACCGGGCGCGCCAAGTACAGCTCCATCTTCAACTACCCCACGCTGACCTGGGCCGACATGGGCACCATCGGCTGGCTGGTCGATGGCGCCGCCATCATGAACCAGGTGCCGATCTGCCGCTGCTCCTACGCGCCGTATGCACGGGCCATGGTGCGCATCTGCCGGGAAGAGAGCTTCCACCAGCGCCAGGGCTACGACGCGCTGCTCACCATGATGCAGCAGGGCACCGATGCCCAGCGTGCCATGGTGCAGGACGCGGTGAACCGCTGGTGGTGGCCCTCCATCATGATGTTCGGCCCGCCCGACGACCAGTCGCCCAACTCCGCGCAGTCCATGCGCTGGGGCATCAAGCGCATCTCCAACGACACCCTGCGCCAGAAGTTCATCGACGCCACGGTGGAGCAGGCCCGCGTGCTCGGCGTGACCCTGCCCGACCCCGACCTGCAATGGAACGAGGAGCGCCAGGCGCACGACTACGGCGCCATCGACTGGAGCGAGTTCTGGCGCGTGATCGGCGGCGACGGCCCCTGCAACGAAGAACGCCTGGGCGCGCGCGTCAAGGCCTGGGACGACGGTGCCTGGGTGCGCGAAGCCGCCCTGGCCCATGCCGCCAAGCACGCCCCGGTGCGTGCTGCCGCCTGATTTCACCGAGATCCGAGATTTCCCCATGACGACCCCATCCTCTCCCTCCACCCCCGCCGCCGATCCCGCGATGGCCACCGAATGGCCGCTGTGGGAAGTCTTCGTGCGCAGCAAGGCCGGCCTGGACCACAAGCACTGCGGCAGCCTGCATGCGGCCGACCCGCGCATGGCCATCCAGCTGGCGCGCGACGTCTACACCCGGCGCCAGGAAGGCACCAGCGTCTGGGTCGTGCGCTCCGACCAGATCGTGGCCAGCGACCCCGGCGAGAAATCCATGTACTTCGACCCGGCGCAGGACAAGGTCTACCGCCACCCCACCTTCTACGTGCTGCCCCAGTCCGTGGACCACATGTGAGCGCCACTGCCATGCAAGCCACCAGCATCCACATCAGCCAGGACCCGGGCGTGCAGTACCTGCTGCGCATCGGCGATACCTGCCTCGTCCTGGCCCAGCGCCTGTCCGAATGGTGCGGCCACGGCCCCGTGCTCGAAGAGGACATCGCCCTGTCCAACATGGCGCTCGACCTCGTGGGCCAGGCGCGCGCCGTGCTCACCCGGGCCGGCCAGATTGAAGGCCGCGGCCACGACGAGGACCAACTGGCCTTCCTGCGCGACGAGCGCGACTATGTCAACGTGACCCTGGTGGAGCTGCCGCGCGGTGACTTCGCCTTCACCATGGTGCGCAATGCCATGGTGGCCACTCTCTTCAAGCTGCTGTGGGAGCGCCTGGCCAGCTCCAGCGACACGGAGCTGGCCGCCATTGCCGGCAAGGCCGTCAAGGAGGCGCGCTACCACCAGCAGCATGCGGCCGACTGGGTCGTGCGCCTGGGCGACGGCACGGCCGAATCGCGCCGCCGCACCGAAGCGGCCCTCAAGGCCCTGTGGCGCTACACGCCCGAGCTGTTCGTGGTCGATGCGGTGGACGAATCCGCCCACGCCACGGGTCTGGGCCCGCGCTGGGCCGACCTCAAGGACGCCTGGACCGGCGAGATGGCACAGATCCTGGCCGCTGCCAGCCTGGCGACGCCCCAGGAGTCGGCGTTTCGCAGCACCGGCAAGCAGGGCGTGCACAGCGAGCACATGGGCTACATCCTGACCGAGATGCAGTACCTGCAGCGCAGCTTTCCCGGGGGCGTGTGGTGATGGTGGCCGAAGCCATCGACCGCCCGGACGCAGCGGACACCTTCGCCGACGCACGCATTGCGCGCGCGTGGGAGGTGCTCGACAGCGTGCCCGATCCCGAGGTGCCCGCGGTCTCCGTGTGCGACCTGGGCATCGTGCGCGCCGTGCGCCTGGCGGGCGATGGCCTGGAGATCGTGCTCACCCCCACCTATTCGGGCTGCCCGGCCACCGAGGTGATCGAACACGACGTGCTCGCCGCCATCGTGGCGGCCGGCCTCGGCCCGGCCCACGCCACGCTGCAGCGCGCACCGGCCTGGACCACCGACTGGATCACCGAACGCGGCCGCGCCCGCCTGCTGGCCTACGGCATCGCGCCGCCGGGCCCGCTGCCGCCGGGTACCGAGGTGCCGCTGCGCTTCATGCCGCGCGCCAACGCGGCTGCCCCGGCGCTGGCCTGCCCGCGCTGCGGCAGCCTGCAGACCGAGCGGCTCTCGGCCTTCGGCTCCACGGCTTGCAAGGCGCTGTACCGCTGCATGGCCTGCCGCGAGCCCTTCGAGCACTTCAAGCCCTTGTGAAGCACCCTTCTTCGCCCCCACCCAAGACACCGACATGAGCGTCATCTTCCATCCCCTGCGCGTGCGCGCCATCGAGCCCGACACGGCCGAGGCCGTCATCGTCTCCTTCGACGTGCCGCCCGAGCTGCGCGAGGTCTTCGGCTTCACCCAGGGCCAGTACCTCACGCTGCGCACCGACATCGGCGGCCAGGACCTGCGCCGCTCGTACTCCATCTGCGCAGGCGTGGACGACGCCGAGCTGCGCGTGGGCGTGCGCAAGGTCAACGGCGGCGTGTTCTCCAACTGGATCAACGCGCAGCTGCAGGTGGGCGACACGCTGCAGGTCATGGCACCGCAAGGCCGCTTCTTCGTGCCGATCCAGGCCCAGGCGCAGCGCCACTACCTGGGGATCGCGGGCGGCAGCGGCATCACGCCCATCCTGTCCATCATGAAGACGGTGCTCGCGCGCGAACCCGGCAGCCGCTTCACGCTGATCTACGGCAACCGCACGCTGCAGTCCACCATGTTCAAGGAGGAGATCGAGGACCTCAAGAACCGCTACCTCACGCGCCTGGTGCTGCACCATGTGTTCTCGGCCGAGCAGACCGACGCGCCGCTGAACATGGGCTTCGTGAACCGCGAGAAGCTCGCCGAGTTTCTGAAGGCCCTGATCCCCGCGCAGAAGATCGACGAGGCCTTCATCTGCGGCCCCTTCCAGATGAACGACGAGGCCGAGGCCGCGCTGCTGGCCGGCGGCGTGCCGGCCGAGCGCATCCACGTGGAGCGCTTCGGCGTGGCCCTGCCGGCGGGTGGGCAGGTCGGCGCGGTGGTTCACGAGGCGTTGCCCGGCGACGCCAAGACCTCCCGCATCGCCATCGTGCGCGACGGCCTGCGGCGCGAATTCCCGTTCTCGGGCGAGCAGGCCAGCATCCTCGATGCGGCCTCGGCCGCCGGGCTGGAGGTGCCGTTCTCGTGCACCTCGGGCGTGTGCGGCACCTGCCGCGCCAAGTGCGTGCAGGGCGAGGTGCGCATGGAGCGCAACTTCGCGCTCGACAAGGCCGAGGTGGCCGCCGGCTTCGTGCTCACCTGCCAGTGCCGCCCCCTGACCGACAGCGTGGTGCTGTCGTTCGACGAACGTTGATGGTCGCGATGACGGCACCCACCGCTGCACGCGCTGCCGGGTCCCGCCAGGGATTCTGGCAGCGAGGGGCCACGGTGCCTGCGCATGCGGCAAGATGGCGGCCCTTCACTACCGGATGCAAAGGAAAACTGCCCATGGCCCGAGGACGCTCCCCCGGATACGACGACCAGCGCGAAATGATCCTCCGCCATGCCGCCGAGCTGTTTGCACGCCGCGGCTATCCGGCCACGTCGATGAACGAGGTGGCCGAGGCCTGCGGCCTGTCCAAGCCCACGCTGTACCACTACTTTCGCGACAAGTACAACCTGCTCGTGCACATCGCCGACGGCCACGTCTCGCGCCTGCAGGCGCTGGTGGAAGAAGTCGAAGCCAAGCAGCTCGCGCCCGAGGCGCGGCTGCGCGAACTGATCCACCGCTTCGTCGAGGAGTATGCCGAGGCCCAGCACGCCCACCGCGTGCTGACCGAGGACGTGCGCTTCCTGCAAGCCGAGGACAGCGAGCGCATCCTGGGCAAGGAACGCGCCGTGGTGGCCGTTTTTGCAGAGGCGCTGGCGCAGATGCGGCCCGACACCGATGCCGCCGGCCTGACCAAGGCATTGACCATGCTGCTGTTCGGCATGATCAACTGGATGTTCACCTGGCTCAAGCCCGACGGCGAACTCGACTACGGGACCATGGCGCCCATCGTTGCGGACCTGTTCTTTGGTGGATTTCCTGCCGTCCGAATGCCCATTGAACTGGCCCAAAGGCCTGCGCGTCCATGACAATGGCCACGCACCTTCACCACCGCGTACCCGATACCGGCCGACAAGAGCCGGACCAGCGCTGAATCTTCCTTGCTTGCCTGCGCTGACAACACCATCCTTTCTTTTCCACAGGAGACAAACGCATGAAAAAGACCCGCTTCGCACAACTCGCGCTCGTGGCCGCAGCCGCCGCCATGGCCTGCGGCGCCGCCCTGGCCGACATCACCGTCGGTGTCACGGTGTCGGCCACCGGCCCGGCCGCCTCGCTGGGCATTCCCGAGAAGAACACCATCGCCCTGATGCCGCGCACCATCGGCGGCCAGAAGGTCAACTACATCGTGCTCGACGATGCCTCAGACACGACCACGGCCGTGGGAAACACGCGCAAGCTGATCAGCGAAAGCAAGGTCGACATCATCCTGGGATCGAGCACCACGCCCAACTCGCTGGCCATGATCGACGTGGTCGCCGAGGCGCAGACGCCCATGATCTCCATGGCCGCCTCGGCGCGCATCGTCGAGCCCATGGACGCCAAGAAGAAGTGGGTCTTCAAGACCCCGCAGAACGACATCATGATGTCGCTGGCCATCGTGGACCACATGGCCAACGCCGGCGTGAAGACCGTGGCCTTCATCGGCTTTGCCGACGCCTACGGCGAAGGCTGGTACCAGGAGTTCGGCAAGGCCGCCGCCATCAAGAAGATCCAGATCGTGGCCAACGAGCGCTATGCGCGCACCGACACCTCGGTGACCGGCCAGACGCTGAAGATGATCTCGGCCAAGCCTGACGCGGTGCTCATCGCCGGCTCCGGCACGCCGGCCGCATTGCCCCAGAAGGCGCTCAAGGAGCGCGGCTTTGCCGGCAAGGTCTACCAGACCCACGGCGTGGCCAATGCCGACTTCCTGCGCGTGGGCGGCAAGGACGTGGAAGGCACCTTCCTGCCCTCCGGCCCCGTGCTCGTGGCTTCGCAGCTGCCCGCCTCGCACCCGGTGAAGAAGTCGGCCAGCGCCTATGTGGCCGCCTATGAGGCCGCCAACGGCAAGGACAGCGTCTCCACCTTCGGCGCCCACGGCTGGGATGCCGGCGTGCTGATGGCCGCTGCCGTGCCCGTGGCGCTCAAGAAGGCCAAGCCCGGCACCGTGGAGTTCCGCACGGCCCTGCGCGATGCGCTCGAGCAGATCAAGGAAGTGCCCGGCGCGCACGGCATCTTCAACATGTCCGAGAACGACCACCTGGGCCTGGACCAGCGCGCCCGCGTGATGGTCAAGATCGAGAACGGCACCTGGAAATACCAGCCCTGACCGAGCAGAGCGAGGTCTGACGGCGCAGGGATGAGGGCGGCGGGCTGATGAAGTGCCCGCTGCCGGCGCAGCCCTGCGGCCCACCTGACTTCAATAGACAGAAAGCCGAATATGGATTTGCAGATCGCCCTGCTCTTGGGGCAGGACGGCATTGTCAACGGCGCCATCTATGGACTGATGGCGCTGGCGTTGGTGCTGGTTTTTTCCGTGACCCGGGTGATCTTCATCCCCCAGGGCGAGTTCGTGGCCTTCGGGGCGCTGACCATGGCCATGATGCAGGGCGGGCGCATTCCCGCCACGCTGTGGCTGCTGGTGGGCATGGCCGCGGTGGTGCTGGTGGTCGAGGTGGTGCGCTTTCAGCGCGGCAGCCCCGTGAACTGGCCCGCCACCGCGGTCTGGTGCCTGGTGCTGCCGCTGCTGGCCACAGCGCTGATCCTCGGGCTGCGCCCCACCTCGCTGGGCATGCAGGCGCTCACCACGCTGATCCTGATCACGCCCATGGGGCCGCTGCTGTACCGCCTGGCGTATCGCCCACTGGCCGATGCCACGGTGCTGATGCTGCTCATCGTCTCGGTAGCGCTGCATGGCGTGCTGGTGGGCCTGGGCCTGCTGTTCTTCGGCGCCGAAGGCTCGCGCACGCCACCGTTCTCGGAGGCGCGCTTCGACCTCGGCGGCATCCCCGTCTCGGGCCAGTCGCTGGTGGTGCTGGGTGTCACGCTGGCGCTGGTGATGCTGCTGTTCCTGTTCTTCGGCCGCTCCATGGTCGGCAAGGCGCTGCGCGCCACGGCCCTCAACCGCGTGGGGGCGCGCCTCATGGGCATTCCCACCGAGCTGTCGGGCGATGTGAGCTTTGCCCTGGCCGCGCTGATCGGCGCGGTCTCGGGCCTGTTGATCGCCCCGCTCACCACCGTGTACTACGACACGGGTTTCCTGATCGGCCTCAAGGGCTTCGTCGCGGCCATCGTGGGCGGCCTGGGCAGCTACCCCATGGCGCTGCTCGGCGCGCTGATCGTGGGCCAGCTGGAGGCCTTTGCTTCGTTCTGGGCCAGTGCCTACAAGGAGGTTCTCGTGTTCACCCTGATCGTGCCCGTGCTGTGGTGGCGTTCGCTCAACAGCCGCCATGTGGAGGATGAGGAATGACCGCGCCCGTCAAGACAGATATGGCTGCCGGCGCACACGATGCAGGCACCTCGCGCGGCATCGCCACGCGCACCCAGCTCACGCTGGCGGCCGTGGCGCTGCTGGCCCTGTGCTGGGGCTTCCTGCCCGACTTCACCGTGGTCGTGCTCAGCTACATCGGCCTGTACGCCATCGTCGCGGCGGGCCTGGTCATGCTCACCGGCGTGGGCGGCATGACCTCCTTCGGCCAGGCGGCCTTCGTGGGCGTCGGTGCCTATGCCACGGCCTGGATCTGCACGGCGCCCGCGTCGGTGCAGGCGCTCTCGGGCCTGGTCGGTATGGCCGGCCTGCCCTGGGTGGGCCTGGTGCTCGGCCTTACGATCACCTTCGCGCTGGCCTGGGGCCTGGGCTCGGTCACGCTCAAACTCTCGGGCCACTACCTGCCGCTGTGCACCATCGCCTGGGGCCTGTCGCTGTACTACCTGTTCGGCAACATGGAATTCCTCGGCGGGCAGACCGGCATCACCGGCATCCCGCCGCTCGTCGTGGCCGGCGTCTCGCTGGCCTCGCCGCGCGCCATCGGCGTGCTGATCTGGGCGGTGCTGCTGGTGTCGCTGTGGCTGCTGCACAACCTGCTCGACTCGCGCGAGGGCCGCGCCATCCGCGCGCTCAAGGGCGGGCGGGTGATGGCCGAGTCCATGGGCGTGGACACGGCGCGTTACCGCATCAAGCTTTTCGTGCTGGCGGCGCTGCTGGCGGCGATCTCGGGCTGGCTGTATGCGCACCTGCAGCGCTTTGTCAGCCCCACGCCGTTCAACCTCAACATCGGCATCGAGTACCTGTTCATGGCCGTGGTCGGTGGTGCCGGCCACCTCTGGGGTGCGGTGCTGGGCGCCACGCTCATCACCCTGCTCAAGGAAAAGCTGCAGGACGTGCTGCCCTCGCTGCTGGGCACCAGCGGCAACTTCGAGGTCATCGTCTTCGGCCTGCTCATGGTCTTCGTGCTGCAGCGCTTTGCCGACGGCCTGTGGCCCACGCTGAACCGCCTGGGCGAGCGCTGGCTGCGCCGCGAGGCGCCGCGCACGGCAGGCCAGGCCACCGAACTGGCGCAGCGCACGCTGCCCACGGCCGGCACGGTGCTGCTGCAGGCACGCAACGTGACCAAGCGCTTCGGCGGCCTGGTCGCCAACAACAATGTCTCCATGGACGTGAAGGCCGGCGAGGTGCACGCGCTGATCGGGCCCAACGGCGCCGGCAAGAGCACCTTCTTCAACATGGTCTCGGGCGTGGACGACGCCACCGAGGGCGAGGTGCGCCTGGTGGACCAGGCCATGCTGCGCCGCCCCTCGCGCGCCTTCGCCCGCCTGGGCATGGCGCGCACCTTCCAGCACGTGCGCCTGCTGGGCCAGCGCAGCGTGGTCGAGAACGTCGCCCTGGGCGCGCACCAGCGTGCGCACCGCGGCTGGCTCGCCTCCATGCTGCGCCTGGACCGCGCCGAAGAGGCGGCCCTGCTGGCCGAGGCGCGTCGCCAGATCGAGCGCTGCGGCCTGGGGGTCCATGCCGATGCGCCCGCCGCCTCGCTGGCCCTGGGGCAGCAGCGCATCGTCGAGATCGCGCGTGCTTTGGCCGGCCAGCCGGCCATCCTGCTGCTCGACGAACCCGCCGCCGGCCTGCGCCACCTGGAAAAGAAGGCCCTGGCCGACCTGCTGCGCCAACTGCGCGCCGAGGGCCTGGGCATCCTGGTGGTGGAGCATGACATGGAGTTCGTGATGAACCTGGCCGACCGCATCACCGTGCTGGAGTTCGGCACCGTGATCGCCGAGGGCACGCCCGCACAGGTGCAGAGCAACCAGCGCGTGCTCGATGCCTACCTGGGTGGCGCCGACGACGACCTGCCCGCCGCCATTGCTGAAGGAGCCACCGCATGACCGCCTTGCTGCAACTGCAGGACCTCTCCGTGTCGTACGGCCAGGTGGAAGCCGTCCACCAGGTCCGGCTCGATGTGAACGAGGGCGAGATCGTCACCGTCATCGGCCCCAACGGCGCCGGCAAGACCACCTTGCTGTGTGCAGCCATGGGGCTGCTGCCGGCCACCGGCTCCATCGCTCTGGCCGGCGAGCGCATCGCGCGCCCCAGCGTGGAGGCCATGGTGGCGCGCGGCGTGGCCCTGGTGCCCGAAAAGCGCGAACTCTTCGGCGAGATGTCGGTGGAGGACAACCTGCTGCTGGGCGGCTTTTCGCGCTGGCGCAAGGGCCAGCGTGACCAGGCGCAACGCATGGAAGAAGTGTTCGGCATCTTCCCGCGCCTGCGCGAGCGCCGCCCGCAACTGGCCTCCACGCTATCGGGCGGCGAGCGGCAGATGCTGGCCATCGGCCGTGCGCTGATGGCCCGCCCGCGCCTGTTGATGCTCGACGAGCCCTCGCTCGGCCTGGCCCCGCTGATCGTGCGCGAGGTGCTGCAGGTGGTGTCCTCTCTCCGAGCGCATGGAGTGTCGGTACTGCTCGTGGAGCAGAACGCGCGCGCCGCGCTGCGCGTGGCCGACCGGGCCTATGTGCTGGAGATGGGCGCGGTGGCGCTGACGGGCGCTGCGCAGGATTTGCTCAACGACCGCCGCATCATCGACACCTACCTGGGCATGGGCGGGTCGGCGCACGCCCAGGCCGAGCCCGCGACACATTGAGCCCGCAGAGGACCGCCGTGTAACGCAGCGACCGTCCCGTTTTCACCCTTTCGCAGGCCCTGGGGCTGCGGAAGGGTTTTTGCGTTGTGAAGATCCATAAATACGACAGGAGACAAAGCATGAAGACAGGCGTTCGGCCGGGGTTGGCGCGCAGGGAGTTTTTGCGTTCGGGTGGGGCATTGGCCGCGGGCCTGGCGGGCACGGCCTGGGCCCAGGACAGCGCGGGCGGGGCCGATGGCGAGATCGTCATCGGCCAGTCCTGCCAATTGAGCGGTCCATTGGCCGCGCTCACCACCGAGGTGCGCCAGGGTGCAAGCCTCTACTTCGACCACGTGAATGCCTCGGGAGGCGTGCGCGGCCGCAAGATCCGCGTGGTCGCCATCGACGACGCCTACGACCCCAAGAAGGCCGCCGAGAACACGAAGAAGCTGATCGACGAGGACAAGGTGCTGGCGCTGTTCCAGTACGCCGGCACGCCGCCCGCGCTGGCCGCCCTGCCGATTGCCGAGGAGCGCGGCGTGCCCTTCATCGCGCCGTTCACCGGCTCGGACGGCCTGCGCCAGCCTGGCAGCCGCTATGTCTTCAACATCAAGGCCGGCTATGCGGCCGAGCTCGACGCCACGGTCAAGCAACTGGCCTCGGTGGGCATCTCGCGCATCGCCGCGGTCTACCTCAACAACCCGTTCGGCACGGGCGGACTGGCCTCGGTCGAGAAGTCCGTGCAGGTCCACAAGGTGACCCTGGCGGTCAAGGCCCCGCTGGAGGTGGACGGCTCGAAGATGGCGGACGCCGTGGCCACCGTGGCCAAGGAGTCGCCCCAGGCCATCATCGTCATCAGCGCGGGCAAGCCCAGCGTGGATTTCGTCGATGCCTACCTCAATGCCGGCCACCGCTCCACCTTCTACATGCTCTCGGTGATCAGCAATTCCCAGCTCGTGAAAGCGCTGGGCGAGCGCGCACGGGGCGTGGTGGTGTCGCAGGTCGTGCCCTCGCCCTGGAACCAGAGCATGCCGATCTCGCGCGAGTTCCAGACCCTGGCCAAGGCCAAGGGCATCACCGAGTACACCTTCAGCCAGATGGAGGGCTTCATTTCCGCCCGCTTCCTGGTCGAGGCGCTGCAGCGCGCCGGCGCCAAGCCCACCCGCGCCGGCCTGGTCCAGGCCATGGAGTCGATGAAGAACCTGAACCTGGGCGGCTACCCCGTGGAGCTGTCGGCCACCCAACACAGCTCGGGCAAGTTCGTCGATCTGCTCATGATGGGCCGCGACGGCCGTTTCACGAAGTAGGAGCGACTCAAAAACTCTTCTGGCGTCGTTGCTGCGTCTTGTCGTACTAGAGCCTGTCCACGGCCTTTTACGGGGATGCGCATGCAGTCCACGGTGCGTCCGTCTAGGCGCGCGCCGCTGCCCATGCCGGTGGCATGGGCAAGGTGGGCAACGACGAGGGGCGGGGCGTGGGCTGCATGCCCTTCGGGTTGCCACCTCCGGCAGGCCCATGCGGCGTTGCCCATCCTTGATGGACATGCGTCCATCTGCGGTGGGCGCCTTGCCTGATCCTCCCGGAGGAGGCAACGCAACCCCGTAAAAGGCCGTGGACGGGCTCCGACTGCCTGCGACGCAGCGCCTAGCCAGAACCGCTTCGCTGAGCTTTTGAGCCGCTCCGAGGCGGGGCCCGCTGCTCAGGAGTTCAGCAGCGCGCCGCCCTCGGAGGACTCCAGCAGGCGCGTGAGCAGCGGGTGCATGACCTTGCGCGCGTTGTAGATCAGGTGGAACTGCTCCTGCACGTCGGGCGTAGCGCCCACCTGCACCAGCCCATGGGTCTTTTGCAGGTGCGCGCCCACCGACATGGGCGCCGGCATCACACCCATGCCCGTGGCGGCAAAGGTGCTGAGCAGGGCGCTGTCCTCGAACTCGCCCGCAATGCGCGGGCGGATGCGCTCGCGCTCCAGCCAGTGGTCGATGCGCGCACGCATGGCGGCATGGTCGGTGGGCAGCAGCACGGGCACCACGGCCAGGCTCTGCGGAAACTGCTGCGCCGCCGCCTCGGCCCATACGGGTGGGGCGTACCAGGCCACGGCACTCGTGCCCAGCAGCTGGCTGGTGGTCTTGAGGGCCGGGTTGGGCGGTGCGGCGCGGTCGGCCAGCACCGCGTCGAGCTTGTGCAGCGCGAGCTCGCCGAGCAGCGGCTGGAACTCCCCCTCGTGGCACAGCAGGCGCAGGTGCGGTTCGTCGAGCACCGGCGTCAGCAGCCGGTGCATGGCCAGCTTGGCGATGCCGTCCGAGATGCCCAGGTTCAGCCGCAGCGTCTGGCCGCTGGCGGCTTCGCGCACGCGGTGCGTCAACTGCTCACCCAGGGCAAAGATGTGGTCGGCCTCGTGCAAGGCGGCCACGCCGGCTTCGGTCAGCACCAGGCTGCGCCCCTCGGTGCGCAGCAGGCTGGTGCCCAGGGCCTGCTCGAGCAGGCGCACCTGGGCGCTGATTGTCTGCACGGCCATGTCCAGCCGCTCGGCGGCGCGCGCGATGCCGCCCTCCTTGGCGACCACCCAGAAGTAGTACAGATGGCGGTAGTTGAAGCTCTGGCTCATGGTCTGGGTTGTCCCACCGGTGGAAAGGGGTATCCGTAAAAAGTGTTTGGTTCGTAAAAACCAGATGAATGGTATCGAAAAGACAGGTTTTAAAGATGCAAAGGCATCCCTACAGTGCGGGCTTGCCTTGAATTTCCCAGGAGATACCTCATGCACGACACCGCCGTCCACACCCCCGCCACCCCGACCCCGGGCCTGCCACCCCTGCCGCGTTCGCGGCGCTGACGCCGCCGCTGCGCGAAGGAGAACGACATCATGGAAACCATTGGAACCTGGTGGATGTGGGCGGGATTCGCCGTCTTCGTGGTCGTTGCCATCGGCATCGACCTGTTGGTGATGGAGCGCCAGGGCGCGCACAAGGTCACGACCAAGGAGGCCCTCAAGTGGAGCGCCCTGTGGTTCTCGCTGGCCTTCGTCTTCGTGGCCGGCCTGTGGTGGTACCTGGACGGCAGCCAGGGCCGCGAGGTGGCCAACACCGTGTCGATGCAGTTCATCACCGGCTACCTGGTGGAGAAAAGCCTGTCCATCGACAACATCTTCGTGTTCCTGATGCTGTTCAGCTACTTCGCGGTACCGGCACAACACCAGAAGCGCGCGCTGATCATCGGCATCATCGGCGCCATCGTGCTGCGCACGCTGCTGATCCTGGCAGGCGCCTGGCTGCTGGCTTCGTTCCACTGGCTGCTCTATGTCTTCGGTGCCTTCCTGGTGTTCACGGGTGCCAAGATGTGGTTCGCTGCCGGCCAGGAGCCCGACATCGCGACCAACCCGGTGCTGCGCTTTTTGCGCAAGCGCATCCGCATCGCCGACGTGTTCGATGGCGAGAAGCTGACCACCACCATCAACGGCGTCAAGCACTACACGCCGCTGTTCGTGGTGCTCATCCTGATCGGCACCACGGACATCATCTTCGCGGTGGACAGCATCCCGGCCATCTTCGCGATCACCAGCGACCCGTTCATCGTGCTCACGGCCAACATCTTCGCCATCCTGGGCCTGCGTGCGCTGTACTTCCTGCTCGCCGACCTGGCCGACCGCTTCCACCTGCTGGCCTATGGCCTGGCCCTGGTGCTGGTGTTCATCGGCAGCAAGATGCTGCTCATCGACCTGGTGAAGATCCCGATCGGCTACGCTCTGCTGGTCACGGCAGGCCTGATCGCCGGCTCCATCGTGCTGTCGCTGCGCAGCTCGGCCGGCAGCCCGCCCGCTGCACAGCCTCCCAAGCCCTGAAGGAAACCTGCCATGGACATGATCGAATCGGTGATGCTCACCCTGCTGGTGGCCCTGGCGGGCACGGCCTTGATGGCCTGGCGCCTGGGCAACGAGCGGCGCGACGTGGGCCTGCTCACCGCCCTGGCGGCGCTGTGGGGCCTGGCCACCGCCGCAGCCTTCAGCTGGTGACCGCAGGACCATGCGGATGCTGAGCACCCTGCGCCGCAAGCTGCGGCACCTGGAGCCAAGCGTGCGCGACCAGCTGGCGCGCACGGCATTGGCCCGTGCCGTGCCCTGGATGGAGCAGCGCGCGCTGTTCCGCTTCCAGCGCGAGCCGCTGGCGCGCGGGGTGGCTGCCGGCCTGTTCTGCGGGCTCATCCCCGGCCCGCTGCAATTGGTGGGGGCGGTCGGTGCCTGCGCCTGGCTGCGCGGCAATGTGGTCGCCGGCGGCGTCACCACCTTCTACACCAACCCGCTGACCACCGTGCCCCTGTACGTGCTGGCCTTCCAAATGGGCTCGCTGGTGCTCCCTGGCGAACAGTCGCTGCCGGCCTTCAACGCGGACGGCCCGGCCGGCGCCTTCAGCGTGCAAGCGCTGGCCGAGTGGATGCAGGCCCTGGGCACGCCATTGCTGGTCGGCCTGCCGGTGCTGGGTCTGGTCCTGGCAGTGCTGGGCTATGCAGTGGTGCAGGCCCTGTGGCTGGCCCCCGTACTGCAGCGCGGGCGCCGCCTGCAGCGTGCGCGGGCCCTGCGCGGCCCGCCGTGAGCCGGCGGTTCAATCCAGCTTGACGCCGACCTTGGTAATCACACGGCCCCATTTTTCGCGCTCGGCGCGCGCATAGCTGCCCATCTGGGCCGGGGTGCCGGGCAGGGGCTCCACGCCCAGGGCCTGCAGGCGCGCCCGGGTGCGCGTGTCGGCCAGGGCGGTCTGCAGCGCCTTGCTGAACTGGGCCACGGCCTCGGGCGAGGTGCCCGTGGGGGCCACCAGCCCCTGCCATGCATAGCCCTCGAATCCCTGCAGCCCCTGCTCCTGGATGGTCGGCACATCGGGCATGGTCGCCACGCGCTGCGGGCTGGCCACACCGATGGCGCGCACCTTGTTCGTGGCGAGGAAGGGGTAGACCGTGGCGCTGTCGATCCACATCGCCGGCACCTGGCCGCCGATCACGTCCTGGATGGCCGGGGCCGCGCCGCGGTAGGGCACGTGGGTGAGCTTGAGGCCGCTCTGCTCGCGGAACAGCTCGCCCACCAGGTGGTGCGGGCTGCCCGGCCCGGCGGATGCCCAGTTCACGCCATCGGCGTTGCCCTTGGCCCAGGCCATGAACTCCTTGAGGTTCCTGGCGGGCACGCTGTTCGAGACCACCAGAAACATCGGAAAGCGCACCAGCAGCCCCACGGGCTGGAAGTCCTTCTCGGCGTTGTAGCTCAGCTTGCTGAACAAGAAGGGGTTGGCCGCCAGCGTGGCGAAGTCGGCCGAGAAGATCAGGTTGCCCAGGTCCTTGCTGCGCGCCGCATAGTCGGCCGCGATGTTGGTGCCCGCGCCCGGCTTGTTGTTGATGATGACGGGGCGGCCCAGGCTGGCGCCCATGGATTCGGCGATGGTGCGCGCCACGATGTCCGAGCCGCCCCCGGCGGCATAGCCGACCACCCATTCCAGGGGCTTGCCGTTGTCCTGCGCATGCAGGGGCAGGGCGAGGGGCGTGAGTGCCAGTCCCGCAAGGGTGGCGAGGAAGTGTTTGCGCAGCATGGTGTTGTCTCCGGTGGTCAAGGGGGGATGGTTTGGGCACAGCGGCGCCGCAGGCCCTGTCTGTGCAGGGCTTGCGCGGTGGCTGAATGGTGGGCGGTTGTGGGCGGCGTCAGGCCGCAGCGTGTACCGGGGCGACCGGTGTCACGGGCGCGATGCCCGCGCTGCCGGCGGGCACCGTGGTGCCGCGTGCGAACTGCAGTGCCTGCAGCAGCGTGGCCTGGTCGCCGATGTGGTTGGCCAGCAGCAGGATCAGGCGGGCGTTCATCGCATGGCTCTCGGGCGGGGTCAGGCCGTTGTGGCTGGTGATCAGGGCCTCGTAGAAATCGTCGCAGGCCTGCAGGCGGGGCTGGGTGTCGAGCATGCTCATGGCTCCTTTGTCAGGCGGTTGCGAGGTCGGCAGGGGCGGCTGCAGCCTGGTGGCTGCTGGCAGTCGCTGTGGCCGTGGCCAGCGCGGCGCGCACGGCGGCTTCGCTCAGGCCGCGCCAGCGCGCGCACACATGCTGGTCGGGCCGCACCAGGTAGGCCGTGCCGGGCCGCGCGTCCAGGCGCTGCGTGAGCAGGCCCTGCGCGTCGACCACGTCGCTGCCCACCTGCAGCAGTTTCACCTGGGGCAGGGTCGTGGCCCAGGCCGGCGCGGGGCCGAACACCAGCAGGGTGAAATCCGGCCCCAGCGTGCGCAGCAGCCAGGCGCCATGGCCGCCCTGCAGCACCGGTGCGTCGAGCAGCACGGCGCCGGGCACCTGGGTGCCTGCGAAGGTGCCGCCATCCGGCGTGTTGAGCGCCGAGCCGTGCAGCGTGGCCGGCACCGACAGGCGCCCGCTGTTGACGATGCGGCGCGCAAACGGGTGCGTGCGCGCCAGCTCCAGCGCGGCATCGCGGAACAGCCGGCTGATCTCGCTCTTGGGCGTGATGAAGTCGGTGGCACGGGTCGAGTTGGCAATGTTCTCGTCGGCCGCGTACTCGCGCTCCGGGCCGTAGGTGGCCAGCAGTTCCGCGCCGGCGCGGCCGCGCAGCACCCAGTCGAGCTTCCAGGCCAGGTTCTCGGCGTCCTGCACGCCGCTGTTGGCACCGCGCGCACCGAAGGGCGAGACGCCGTGGGCACTGTCGCCTGCGAAGACCACGCGGCCGTGCACGAAGCGGTCCATGCGCAGGCAGGCGAAGGTGTAGACACTGGCCCATTCGAGCTCGAACTGCGCATCGGGCCCGAGCAGTGCACGCACGCGCGGCAGGATGTTCTCGGGCTTTTTCTCTTCCTCCGGGTCGGCGTCCCAGCCCAGCTGGAAGTCGATGCGCCAGACATTGTCGGGCTGGCGGTGCAGCAGCACGCTCTGGTTGGGGTGGAAGGGCGGGTCGAACCAGAACCAGCGCTCGGTCGGGAAGTCGGTGCTGCCGGCCATCTTCACGTCGGCGATCAGAAACCGGTCCTGGAAGATGCGGCCCTTGCTCTCCAGGCCCAGCAGCTGGCGCATGGGCGAGCGCGAGCCGTCGCAGGCGGCGATCCACTGCGCGTCGATGCGGTAGTCGCCCTCGGGAGTCGCGATGGTCAGCAGTGCGCCGTCACCGCGCGGCGCCACGCCCGTGACCTTGTTGTGCCAGCGCAGCTCGATGTTGGGCAACTGCAGCGCCCGCTCCACCAGGTAGGCCTCGGCGTAGTACTGCTGCAGGTTGATGAAGGCCGGGCGCTCGTGGCCCTCTTCGGGCAGCAGGTCGAACTCGTACAGCGGGGCGTCGTGGAAGAACACCTTGCCTACGTTCCACGACACGCCCTTGTCCACCATGCGCTGGCCCACGCCCAGGCGGTCCCAGATCTCCAGGGTGCGCTTGGCAAAGCAGATGGCACGCGAGCCGGTGGACAGCTTGCAGTCGTTGTCCAGCACCACCACGTGCTGGCCGCGCTGGGCCAGATCGATGGCCAGCGACAGGCCCACGGGGCCCGCGCCCACCACCACGATGGGGTGTTGCGCCGGGCTGGTTGCATCCTGGTCCGGGGAGCGCCGGTAGGCGAATTCGATGGCTTGCACCTGGGCGCCAGTTCCGTCGAAGGCGGGTGGCGCGGACGCTGTTGTTGTCATGCTTGTCTCCTCCGGGGCGCCTCAGCCTTCGAGCGACTTCCACATCTGGATGTCGCGCTCGGCGGTCCAGATGCGCGGGTCCGGGTACTGTGTGGCCTCGTCGTAGGCGCGCGTCACGTCGAACGGCATGCAGTGGTTGAAGATCACCCAGTGGCCGTACTTGGGTTGCAGCTTCGCGAACGTGGCCTCGTAGACCTTGCGCAGGTCCTCGCCTTGGGCGGCGCTGGCCTTGACGCTTTCGTACAGGTCGCTGATGAAGGCGCGCGTGCCGGCCAGGCCGGCCTGCACCTGCTCGGGCGTCTGCAGCGCCGCACCGCGTCCGGGCACCAGCTTCTCGGGCTTCAGGGCGGCCAGGTTATCGAGGGTCTGCGGCCAGTCCTGGAAGTAGGCATCGCCCGCATACGGCGTGGCATCGAACTCCACCAGATCGCCGGAGAACAGGATCTTTTCCGCAGGCAACCAGGCCACGGTGTCGCCCTTGGTGTGGCCGCGGCCCAGCTGCAGGATCTGCACCTCGAGCTTGCCCAGCCACAGGGTCATCTTCTTGTTGAAGGTCATGGTCGGCCATGTCAGACCGTCGGGCACGCTCTCCACGTTCTGGAACAGGCGCGGGAAGCGGCCGATCTCGCTGTCCTTGTCGAACTGGCCGCGCTCGACGATCAGGTCGCGCGTGTCCTCGCTGGCGATGATGTGCTCGGCCCCGTAGGCGCTGGCACCGAGCACGCGCACGGCGTGGTAGTGCGACAGCAGCACGTACTTGATGGGCTTGTCGGTCACTTCGCGGATGCGGCGGATCACGTCCTGCGCCATGACCGGCGTGGCCTGGGTGTCGATGACCATCACGGCGTCGTCGCCAATGATGATGCCGGTGTTGGGGTCGCCCTCGGCCGTGTAAGCGTAGGCATGGTCGGAGAGCTTGTCGAAGCTCACCTTCTTGACTTCCAGGTCGGCGGCGGAGGCGAAGGTCTTGGTGCTCATGGGTGGTACCGGTTGATTTGGTTTAGTGGAATGCATTCACCTAAACGGAATGTTTTGATCATAGGCAATAAATTCGTTAATGTCTAATTCATTTGTTTAAGTGGAAACCCCAGGGTGGACAGGATCGCTGCAGGCTCGGTGGACAATGGCGCCATGGACGACCTTTCCCGTGACCTTGCCTCAGCCGACGACGAAGACAGCCCCCGTGCGCCGCGCGGCATCCAGAGCGTGGAGGTGGGCGGGCAACTGCTCAAGGTGCTGGCCCGCACCGGCCGGCGCATGGCCCTCAAGGATCTGGCGCGTGCCGCCGACATGACGCCCGCCAAGGCCCACCCCTACCTCGTGAGCTTTGGCAAGCTGGGGCTCATCGAGCAGGACGCCGTGAGCGGCCACTATGGCCTGGGGCCGCTGGCCATGCAACTGGGCTTGATCAGCCTGCAGCAGGTCGACCCGGTGCGGCTGGCGATTGCCGAGCTGCCGGCCCTGGCCCAGCGCATCGGCTACACCGTGTCGGCATCGGTCTGGGGCGACAGCGGGCCCACCATCATCCGGGTGGAAGAGGGGCCCACCGCCGTCTACGTGGCCATGCGCCATGGCACGACCGCATCGGTTCGGCACACGGCCACGGGCAAGGTGTTCGCGGCCTTCGGCCCGCGCGAGCGCACCCTTGCCGCCCTGGCCGCAGACGGCCATGCCGGGGCGCTCGACGACCCGGCCTTTGCCGCGGAACTGGACGCCGTGCGCACCCACCAGGTGGCCGAGGTCACCGACCAGTTGCTGCCCGGCATCAGCGCCCTGGCCACGCCGGTCTTCGACGGCTTCGGCCAGTTGGTGCTGTGCTTGGCCGTGATCGGCCCGAGCGCCACTCTGCGCACCGGGCCGGACAGTGCCGCGGCAGGGCATCTGCGCGAGACGGCGCGCAGCCTGTCGCAGCGGCTGGGCGCCGCACAGGGCGGCGAGCGCTAGGTTTTCGACAGCGCCTGGTCGATGTCCCAGAGGATGTCGTCCAGGTCCTCGATGCCCACCGACAGGCGCACCATGTCGGCACTCACGCCGGCGCGGGCCAGTTCCTCGTCGTTGAGCTGCCGGTGCGTGGTCGAGGCCGGGTGGATCACCAGGGTCTTGGCGTCGCCGATGTTGGCCAGGTGGCTCAGGAACTCGCAGGCGTCGATGAACTTCTCGCCCGCCGCGGCGCCGCCCTGGATGCCGAAGGTCAGGATGCCCGAGGCCCCCGGCGTGCCGTCCACCGCGCGGAACTGCTTGTGCGCCAGGGCGTAATACGGCGAGTCGGCCAGGCCCGGGTAGTTGACCCAGGCCACCTTGGGGTGGCTCTGCAAAAACTTGGCCACGGCCAGCGTGTTGCGGCAGTGCTCGCGCATGCGCAGGTGCAGGGTCTCGGCGCCCTGCAGCAGCTGCCAGGCGTTCATGGGCGAGAGCACGCCGCCGAAGGTGCGGTTGATCTCCATGCGCGCCTTCATGGTGTAGCCGAAGTCGCCGAAGGTCTCGTAGAACTTCACGCCGTGGTAGGCGCGGCTGGGCTCGACCATCTCGGGGAATCGGCCGTTGTCCCACGGGAACTTGCCACCCTCCACCACCACGCCGCCCATGGTCGTGCCATGGCCGCCGATGTACTTGGTGGCGCTGTGCACCACGATGTCGGCGCCGAAGGCCAGCGGGTTGCACAGGTAGGGGCTGGCCACCGTGTTGTCGATGACCAGGGGCACGCCGTGGGCGTGCGCTACGTCGGCCACGGCCGCGATGTCGAGCACGTTGACCAGCGGGTTGCCGATGGTCTCGCCGTACACGGCGCGGGTCGTGGGGCGCACGGCGCGCTCAAAATTCTCCGGGTCGGCCGGGTCCACGAACGTGGTCTCGATCCCCAGGCGCGCAAAGCCCACGCCGAGCTGGCCCACCGTGCCACCGTAGAGCGTGCTGGCCGCCACGATGTGGTCGCCGGTCTTGAGGATGGCCAGCAGCGCCGCCATCTGCGCGGCCATACCGCTGGCGCAGGCCAGGGCGGCGCGGCCGTTCTCCAGGCTGGCGATGCGTTCCTCGAACACGGCCACCGTGGGGTTGCTGATGCGGCTGTAGACGTTGCCGAAGGTCTGCAGGTTGAACAGGCTGCTGGCGTGCTCGGCGCTGTCGAAGACGAAGCTCGTCGTCTGGTGGATGGGCGTGGCGCGTGCGCCGGTCACCGGGTCGGGAATGGCGCCCGCATGGATGGCGCGCGTGCCGAAGCCGTAGTCTCTGTCCTTTTCCATGGGCGGATGTCTCTCTGGTGTTCTTCTTGTTCAGTAGGGCAATTGCTGCGGGCGCTTGGCCGAGATCACGCGCGTGTTCACACCCGCCCAGTTGAGCCCGCCGAACAGGCGCGCATGCTCGATCTTCACGCAGCGGTCCATCACCACCGCCAGGCCCGCCGCACGGGCCCGCGCCGCCGCAGCCTCATGAACGACACCGAGCTGCAGCCACAGGCACTTCGCGCCGATGGCAATGGCTTCTTCGGCCAGCGGCGGGATGTCCTCGCTCTTGCGAAAACAGTCCACCATGTCGATGCGGTGGTCGGCCGCCGCGGCGGTGACGCTGGGGTAGCAGCGCTCGCCCAGGATCTCGCTCGCCATGGGGTTCACCGGCACGATGCGGTAGCCATGAGCCTGCATGTACTTGGCCGCAAAGAAACTGGGCCTGTGCCATTGCGGCGACAGGCCCACGACCGCGATGGTGCGGCAGCTTGCGAGGATATGGCGCAGTTCGCTGATGGTGCTCATGCCACCAGTGTAGGGCGCAGTGCCCTATGCCGGGTCTTTGTACTTGATGCTGCAGCCGTAGGGGCGCGTGGTGGATGCAGTGAGCGGTTTGCCGGCCAGCGCCTCTGCCAGCCCGGTTTTCACATAGTTGGTGGCGCGCTGGATATCGTCGACCTTGGACGAGGGAATGCTGTCGATGCCGCCGGCATAGATCAGCTGGCCCTGCGGGTTCACGATGTACATGTGCGGCGTGGTGCGCGCGCCGTAGGCGCGGCCGGCCGTGCCTTCCTCGTCCATGAGGATGGCGGTGGGTGCCGACTGGCGTTCCTTGAGCCAGCTGGTCAGCCTGGCGGGCTCCAGGTAGTCACCGCTGGCCTTTTCGGTGGAGTTGACCGCGAGCCACACGACGTCCTTGCCGGCCGCGTCCTTCTGCGTGGCGGGCATGTTGCCGCTGTCGTAGTGCTTGCGCACGAAGGGGCAGCCGGGGTTGGTCCATTCGAGCACCACATGCTTGCCCTTGAAGTCCGACAGGCGCACGGTCTTGCCCGTGGTGTCCTTGAGGGTGATGTCGGGGGCCGGCTGGCCCACGGTGGCGGCAGCCTGTGCTCCGGCGGCGGCCAGCAGCAGGGGCAGGGCGATGAGGGTACGTCGAAGCAGCATGGATGAAAGATCTCCAGGTGAGGGACGGTGGTGGGGCAGTATGGGTGATGCGGCCCTGGATTTCCAGGCGGAGCCCCTGCCGACCGGCTGGTCTTACAGCGCCGCCACGGCGGCGCGCAGTTCCGCTTCGCCGAGGATCTCGGAGAACACCACGGGTGCCTTGCCCGGGGCGTGCAGCACATACACCGGCACGCCGCTGCGGCCCAGCTGGGCCAGGGCTGCGGTGATGGCCGGGTCGCGGCGCGTCCAGTCGGCGCGCAGCAGGGCCACGTTCTTGGCCGCGAAATCGGCCTGCACGCCGGCATCGGCCAGCGTGGTCTTCTTGTTGTACTGGCAGGTCACGCACCAGGCGGCCGTGAAGTCCACGAACACGGGGCGGCCACTCGCGATGAGCTGCTCGGCCGCTCCGGGTGTCCAGGCCTGCCACTGCGCACCGGTGGTGCTGGTCGTGGCAGTGGACGTGGGCGCGGCAGCAACGCTGGTGATGTGGGGCGCAAAGGTCCAGGCCAGCAGCGCCAGCGCCAGCACGGAGACCGGCGCCATGAAGCGGCGCGCCGTGCCCGCGAGCGACAGCGCCCAGGCCACCATGCCCAGCGCCACCAGCAGGATCAGCAGCGCGCCCGCGCCGTCGATGCCGCTTTGCTGGCCCAGCACCCAGACCAGCCAGACCACGGTGGCCAGCATGGGGAAGGCCATGAACTTGCGCAGCGTGTCCATCCATGCGCCGGGGCGCGGCAGGGCGCGCGCCACCGCAGGCACGAAGGCGGCCGCCAGGTAGGGCAGGGCCAGGCCCAGGCCCAGCACTGCGAACACGGCCAGCGCCTGCGGTCCCGGCAGCGTGGCCGTGAGGCCCAGCGAGGCGCCCATGAACGGGGCGGTGCAGGGCGAGGCCACGGCCACGGCGAGCACGCCGGTGAGGAAGGAGTCGGCCACCGGGTGGCGCGCCTGCAGGCTGGCCACCGAGGAAGGCAGGAAATGCCCGAACTCGAACACCCCCGCCAGGTTCAGCGCGATCAGCGTGAACAAGGCCGCCAGGCCCGCCACCACGGCCGGCGACTGCAGCTGGAAGCCCCAGCCGATGGCCTCGCCCGCGGCGCGCAGGCCCAGCATCAGAGCGCCGAGCGCCAGGAAGGACAGCACCACGCCCGCGGTGTAGGCGATGCCGCTGAGCCGGTGGGCGCGCCGGTCCTGGCCATGCTGGGCAAAGCCCACGACCTTGATGGCCAGCACCGGGAACACGCAGGGCATGAGGTTCAGGAGCAGACCGCCCAGCAGGGCTCCGAGCAGGGCTGCCGCCAGTGTGGCGGCGGGTGCCGGGGTGGTGGCTGGCGGGCCGGGCGGGGCAGCTGCCGCATTGGCCTTGAGCGCCGCCTCCAGCGCGGGCGATACCGCGGCCGCGGCAGCCACCGCGGGCCAGGCGCCCAGCACCTTGAGCTCGGCGCGGTAGCCCTGGCCATCGGCGGCCAGCACCACGGGCATGGGGTCGGGGCTGTTGCTGCGCTGGGCCGAGAGCGGGACCTCGGCGGTCCAGACCGCGCCCTTCCAGGCCTGGGTCCAGGCGGCGGCGTTTTCGATGACCTCGGGGGTCTCGGGGAACATCTCCAGCGTCTTGCCGCGCAGCGCCTCGGGCAGGCCCTGCACGCTCAGCTGCAGGGTACCGCCCTCAATACGGGCCTGGCTGTCCTGGCCCGCCACGGGCCGGGGCTGGGCCGCCAGGGCCGCATCGAAGGCCGCGCCGTGCATGGCCGTCGTGCTGCGCGCGGGGATGGTCAGGGTGAAGTCGCCCTCTTCAGGAATGCATTCCTTGCGGCACACCAGCCAGGTGGCGTGCAGGCGCACCGTGGCATCGTTCGACAGGGCCTTGGGCGCGAAGGTGCTGGCCACGGTGACCGGCACGGGCAGCAGCACCGTGCCCTCGTAGCCGTAGTTGGCCAGGGTGCCGATGGGGATCTTTTTGGGCAGCGGCCAGGCGATCTCGCCCGCGTCCAGCCCGGCCGGCAGGGTCCAGGCCATCTCGATGGGCAGGCCCGAATCGCCGGGGTTCTTCCAGTAGGTGTGCCACTCGGGCTGGTGCGTGATCTGCAGGCCCAGCCACAGCGGCTGGCCGGGCTCGATGCCCTGCGGTGCGTGGGCGATGAGTTCGGCGCGCACATGGGGGGTGGTGACCACGGCGCTGGCGGCGCCGCTGCCCTTGGTGGGCAATTGGGCCCAGCTGCCTGCGCCGGCAAGCAGAAATGCTATGAAAAATATAGCTTTGACGAGCAGGGACGGCGGGCGGTGGGGCATGTTGCAGGGTGTGAGCGCTGGAACCGGCGATTGGTTCCAGCGCAATGGAGTGGCCCCTTATTGTGTCGCCAGGCTCATCTGCGCCTGGGGAGACCATTTTTCCGGCTGGGTTCCTGCCCGCGGCGCGGCCAGGAACAGGCGCTCCACGGGCAGCTTCTGCGCCAGCAGGTAGCTGCGCACGGCCTGGCCCCGCTGGGTGGCCAGTTCCTGCGCCATGGCCTCGGTGGCAGGCTGGTTGGCCAGCAGCAGGGCTTCCATCTCGGCCGTGGTCAGCTCGCGCGCCAGTCCCACCAGGTTGCGCGGCTTGGGGATGTCGGCGCGGCGGTACACCTCCTTGAGCAGGGCGGGGTATTCGGCGGCCTGCACCGGCGCCGTGTCGGCCGGGCTGGCGCGGCGCTTCTCGGCCAGCACCAGCTGCTGCAGGTGTTCGCGCTGGATGCCTTCGCGCTCGGCCTGCAGGCTGGCCAGGCCGGTCACGGTGATGCGCAGGTTGGGCCGGTCGGTCAGCGCCTTGACCACCTTGGCCAGGTTCTGCTGCGCCTCGGGGCTCAGCGTGGCGCTGCCCGGGGCGAACGGCACGCTGCTCAGCTCGTCGCCGCCGCCCAGCGCGCTGGCCAGCAGGCTGAAGGGCGAGGTCAGGGCCTTGCCGATCAGGTTGACGATGATCTTCCAGATCACCGGGCCGACGCGGAACTCGGGATCGTTGAGCGAGCCGCTGAGCGGCAAGTCCAGGTCGATCACGCCCTGGCGGTCGGCCAGCAGCGCCACGGCCAGCTTCACGGGCAGGCTGTTGGGCGCTCCGGCCACGGCCTCGCCAAAGGTCAGCTGGTTGAGCACCAGCCGGTTGCTGGCCGTGAGCTGGCCGCTCGGCAGCACCTTGTAGGCCACGTCCACGCTGAGCTTGCCGCGCTCGATGCCGTGGCCCGCATACTTCACCGCGTAGGGCGACAGCGGCGGCAGCTCCAGGTCGCGCACCTTGCCCGCGATGTCCAGCGCCAGCGGCTTGGCCAGCGGGTTGAGCTTGCCGGTGATTTCCAGCGAGGCCGTGCCCTCGGCCTTGCCGCGCAGCTCCAGGTCGGCCAGCACCGGCTCGCCGCCGGGCGCTGCCGTGGAAAAGGCGCTGAGCTTGCCCGTGAGTTCCGACAGGTCGGCCGAGTAGTTGGGCTTGATGAAGAAGTCCGAGAACAGCACCTTGCCGTTGACCAGGCTCACCGGGCCGAACTGCACCACCGGTGCCAGCGGGTCCACTGGCGCTGCCGCCACGGCGGCGGACGCGGTGGACGCAGCAGGCACCGGCGCGGGGGGCACCGATTTGGCGGCGCTGGCAGCATTGGCCGCCTGGGCCTCGGCCGGCGTCTTGGCGATGTCGCCCAGGTTGATGCGGCCGGCCTCGTTGATGGTGATGCGCGCGAAGAAGTCGGCCAGGCTGGTCTCCTTGACCTCGAGCCGCGGCGCCGTGCCGGGCGCGGTGGCCAGGGCCAGTCCACGCAGGTTCAGGCTCTTCCAGGCCAGCAGTTCCTCGCCCACCTGGGCCTCGGTCTTGGGGGTGGAGGCCGAGGTGCTGTTGGCCTTCAGGTCATCGACCACGGCGTCGCCCGACAGGCGCAGGCTGGGCCCCTTGTCATTCTGGGAAAAAGCCACCTGTCCGCGAAAGCCCACATCGGCGCGCAGCAGCTCGACGGACAGCTGGCTGGCCAGGTAGCCGTCCAGCGCATGCAGCGGCAGGCGCGTGGCGCTGAGTTTGCCCTCCATGGCCAGCGGCTGCAGCGCCAGCGTGCCCTGGTAGTCGAGCTTGCCGGGCGTGCTGCCCTTGCCGGTGGCGACCTGGGCCGAGAGCTGCAGTGCTTCGGGCTTGCTGCCGTCGGTCGCCAGGTTCTTCGCCGTGATGCCCAGGGTCGACAGCTCCAGCGCCACGGGGCGGGCCTGGGCCCTGTCGGCCAGCGAGACGGTGCCGCCCTGCAGCGCGAAGTCGGCCACGCGCAGCACCCATGGGGCTGCGGCAGCAGGCGCGGTGGCAGCGCTTTCGTCTGCTGCCGCGGGCTGGGTCTTCATCCAACGCTCGAACATCCAGCGGCCATCGGCGTCGCGGTCCACAGTGACTTTAGGCTGCGTGACCACCAGGCTCTCCAGCGTGGCGGTGCGCTTGTCCAGGGGCAGTTGCAGGCCCTTGAGCTCCAGCCGGCCCAGGCTGGCCAGCTGTGACTTGCCCTGGCGCAGGGCCAGTTGCTCCAGCGCCAGCGGCCCGGCCGTGAGCGTGATGCCGGTGGCCGCCGGTGTGTCGGCCGCAGCCCACTGCACGCCGATGTCGCCCGTGAGTTGGCCCGCAACGGTGGGCTCCAGCACCTGGGCGAGGTAGGGTGCGGCCAAGGGCAAGGCCAGCGCATTCAGGCTGGCCTGCACCTGGGCCTTCTGGTCCGTGGCCTCGCCTTGGAAGGCCAGGCTGCCATCCTGCAGCTTCAGGCCGCCCTCGAACGTGACAGGGTGGGCCCAGGGCAGGGCCAGGTCCTTGGCGTCCAGCGTGAATTCGCGCGCCTCCAGGGCCGCGGCGGGGCGGGTGGACTGGTCAGCCCAGCGCAGCGTGCCGCCGCGCACGATCGTGTGGGCCACTTCCACGGTCCAGGGCCTGGCGGCAGCGGCCTTGCCGCTGGCCGACGATGCGGGGCGAGAGGCTGCGCTGGCTGGCACTGCATCCGCTGGCGGTGTGGCCGGTGCCAGCTGCGCCAGGTTGACCTGGCCTGCGGCATCGCGGCGGGCGCTGAGCACCGGGGCGATGAGCTCCACCTGCGACAGCCGTACCACCTGGTCGAGCGGGCGCACGTCGGCCAGATCGATCTTCAGGCGCTCGTAGGCCAGCAGGTCCTGGCCAGCGCGGTCCGCCAGGCGCACATTGCTGGCCTGCACGCTGCCCGTGAGCTTCACGGCCATTGTCGGGGCCTGCTCGAAGGCCACCTTCAGGTTCACATCGAGCGTGGCGCCCTGCACTTTCACGGGCAGGCTGGCAGGCAGGTAGGCCAGGTAGGGGGCCAGGTCCACGCCCTCCCAGCGCACAGCGGCATCGGTCTTGCCGGTCTGGGCAAACGGCGTGCCCTGGGCCGACGAATCGAAGCGGCTGCCGTTGAGGCTGAAGGCCAGGTGCGGCTCCACCTTCACCTCGCGCTGCGAGGGCAGGGTGCTGATGAAGGGCACCTTGAGCGCCAGGTCGCGCAGGCTGTGCTTTTTGCCCACGCTGCGGTCGTCGTAGTCGATGCTGCCGCCCACCAGCGCCAGGTTGTACAGCGCCAGGCGGGCGGGGCCGGTGTCCGGCTGGGGTTCTGCGGGCGGGGCGGTGAGCTTGGCGATGACGTCGTCCACGTCGTAGCGGCCCTCGCCCAGGTGGGCGATGTGCAGCACGGGCGACTCCACGGTGAACTCGTCCACCACGGGCGCCAGGCGCAGCAGCGACTGCAGCTCGCCATCCACATGCACGCGGGCGATGGTGAGCTGCGGTGTGCCGCCATCGGCACCGGCCACGGCAATGTCGCGCAGCGTGAGCTCCAGCGACCAGGGCTGGAAATCGATGGCACCCACCGTCACCGCGCGGCCCAGTTGCTCACTGGCCGCGCGCTGCAGCGGCCCCTTGAGCAGGGGCGGTACGGCCAGCCAGGTCAGCAGCCACAGGGCCAGCAAGGCCGCCAGCGCAACGGCCGCGCGGCGGGCCCAGCGGTGCTGGCGCAGGGCAGCCAGGGAAGGGCGGGTCAGGGAAAGGCGCTTGGGAAAGGACATGGGGCAGCGGAAAACGGCAGGCGGTCAAGTGGCGGTGCCGCGAACGGGCGGCAGGCCGCCCAAGGTACCACCGCGCAGCGTGGCGCAGTGTATCCAGGGGTTGGGTTGATGTTTTTTGACGATTGACCCGGCGGTGAGGGCCCTGGCCTCAGGCAGCAAAGCCCAGCACCACGCGCCGCGTGGTGGCGCTTTTCTTCTCGATCTTGGTCACCACGATGGCGCCGATCTCCGCCGTATTGGCCACGTGCGTTCCGCCGCAGGGCTGCAGGTCGATCAGCGGGGCATCGCCTTCGCCGCCGATGCGGATGGTGCGGATGCGCCCCGAACCGCGCGGCGGCTGCACGCTCATGCTCTTGACCAGGGCCGGGTTGGCGTCAAGCTCCTCGTCGCTGATCGAGGCCACGGTGAGCGGGTGGGCGGCTGCGACCAGCGCGGCGATGCCGGCCGTCAGCGCATCCTTGTCGAGCGGGTCGGTCATGGAGAAATCCAGGCGCGCGTACTCGGGCGTGATGGAGCAGCCATTGACCAGTTGCGGTACCAGGTGGCACAGCAGGTGGGTGGTGGTGTGCAGGCGCATCAGGCGGTGGCGGCGCTCCCAGTCGATGCGCGCGGTGACGGGCGTGCCGGTGGCGAGCGCGGCCAGCTGCGCTTCCTGGCCCGGGTCCGGCACGTGCACGATGTCGGCGGTGGGTTGGCCGTCGGCGTCCTTGCCCTTGCGCGTGTCGGCAATGGTGATGGCTGTGCCATCGGCCAGCAGCAGGTTGCCGGCGTCGCCGGCCTGGCCGCCGCCCAGCGGGTAGAACACCGTGCGGTCGAGCACGATGCCGGCCTCGGTGATCGCGGTGATGCGGGCGCTGCATTCGCGCAGGTAGCCGTCTTCTCGGAACAGATCGTGGGTCATCCCCGCATGGTAGCGGCAGCGCCGTGCGGCTGCAGGGGGCGCTACCATCGGTGCACCATGAAACGCCGCACCGCCCTGATCGCCGCCCCTTTGGTCCTGGTCCCCGCCCTCGGCTGGGCCGATGAGCCCAAGGTCGCCGACCTGTCCGGCGCGCTGCGCTGGCTGGACAAGCTGGAGGCCACACCCCAGGCCCGCACCACGGGCGCCTGGCCGCTGGTGGCCGTGCTCGAGCACCTGTCGCAGAGCATCGAGATGAGCATGGACGGCTTCCCCAAGGAAAACAGCGCCCTGTTCCAGCGCACCCTGGGTGCTGCAGCATTCGGCTTCTTCGGCTGGCGCGGGCGCATGTCGCATGGCTTGGCCGAGCCCATTCCCGCGGCGCCGGCGCTCACCATGTCGGGCGACTGGAAGCCGGCGGCCCAGCGTTTGCGCGCTGCCATCGCGCGGTTCAACGCCCACGCCGGGGCGCTGCGCCCGCATTTCGCCTACGGCGCGCTGGACAAGGCCGACTTTGCGCGTGCCCACACCTTCCACATCGCGAACCACCAGGACGAGATCGTTCTGGGCTGACACCGCTACCATGGCGGGCATGACGCAGCCACCGGTGCCTCCCTCTTCCCCACCCGCCGCCACGCCCCCGCGCTGGTGGGCCGATCTCGGCACGCGCGATTTCGCGCAGCGCAAGGCCTCGGGCCTGGCGGCGCAGACCGTGGCCGTGCTGCCGGTGGCGGCCATCGAGCAGCACGGGCCGCACCTGCCGCTGTCGGTCGATGCCACGCTGCTGCAGGGCGTGATCGATGCCGCGCTGCCGCTGCTGCCGGCGGATCTGCCGGTGCTCTTTTTGCCGCCGCAGAACGTGGGCCTGAGCCCCGAGCACATCCGCTACCCCGGCACGCTCACGCTCTCGCCGGCCACCATCATCGCGCTGTGGACCGAGCTGGGCGAGTGCGTGGCGCGCGCCGGCGTGAAGAAGCTCTTGCTGTTCAACGGCCATGGCGGCCAGGTCAGCGTGATGGACATCGTGGCGCGCGAGCTGCGCACGCGCTGCGACCTCCTGGTCTACAGCGCCAGCTGGTTCAGCCTGCCGCTGCCCGATGCCGTGGCCGGCCAGTTCAGTGCACAGGAGCACCGCTTCGGCATCCATGCGGGCGAGATCGAGACCTCGATGATGCTGCACCTGGCGCCCGGTACCGTGCACATGGCGCATGCGCAGGATTTCCGCTCCACCTCGCAGGACCGCTCGGAGCAGTACGCCCTCCTGGGCAACGGCAAGAGCGCCAAGCTCGGTTGGCAGATGCAGGACTACCATCCGGCCGGCGCCGTGGGCAATGCCGCCGCCGCCACGGCCGACAAGGGCCGGCAGGTGGTCGATGCCGCAGCCACGCAGCTCGTGGCCCTGTTGCAGGAGATGGTGGCATTGCCGCTGAGCACCCTGCGCGACGCGCCGGACGGCGCCAGCCCGCCCTGAGTCAGACCAGTTCCCGCAGCACCAGCGTGGCCTGGCGCTCGGCACCATCGGCGGCACGCAGCTGCAAGGCGAGTGCCGTGCCGGGTGCCGCTGCCAGTTGCGCGCGCAGCCAGCCGACATCGCTGGCACCCAGGCCATGTCCCTGCACCGCCAGCAGTGCTTCGCCTGGCCGCACACCCGCCTGGTCCGCGGGGCTGCCGGCCACCACATGGAGCACCTCGAAGCGCTCGCCATTCCAGCGCGCCATCAGGCCGCTGCGCGGCCCGGCAAACGGCTCGGTGAACGCCGCCTGGGGCTCCAGGTACAGCGCGCCGCCGGCCACGTCGATGGTGACGGCAAAGCGCCGCCACAGTTCGCCCCCCAGGTTGCCCATCCAGGCGTCGCTGCCGAACAGCCCCCCTGTGGCGAGAGACAGGTGCACCGGTACCCGTGGCCATTGCCAGGGGCCCAGTTCGAACACGGGCAGGCGTGCCACATCCGCCCAGGTGGTGCCGCCCACGCTCACCCCGGTGGGCATGCGCACCGAGGGCTGCAGCGCCCTGCGCAGGCCCAGCCGCTCCACCGCGGGGCGAAACAGCGTGACGGCCCCGCCATCGCCGGTGTCCACCGAGAACCAGCCGGTGTGCCCTGCGGCGCTGGCCTGGACCAGCATCTTGCCGCCGGGCAGCACCTGCAGGGGCAGGCGCACGGCCCCCGGTGGTGGTGCCAGCCGGCCCACGGGCGCCAGCGTGAGCTCGCCACGGCCATAGTCCAGGCGCGCGGCGAAAGCGCGCCAGAACGTGGCGCCCAGGATGCCGTCGTGGGTGAATTCGTCGGGCAGCGGTATGACGAAGGCCACTTCGCGCCGCAGGTGCGCGGCATCACCCACAGCCAGGTCGTCCAGCACCGTCCAGGGCACGGGCGGGGCCGATGCCTCGGCCCCGGAACTGGGCACCCGCTCCTCGGACAGGGGCAGGCCCAGCATGGCCGCCGCGCGCGGCGTGAGCACATTGTGGTCCGCCCCTGTGTCGAGCAGAAAGCGCAGGGGCTGGCCGTTGGCACGCACCGCCACCGACACATGGGGGTGTTGTTGCCGTTGCATTGGAACCGTGACGCCGCCGGGCGCGAAGACCTCGGCCTGGGGACTGGTGGCGCCCAGGGAGCCGCCGCAGCCGCTCAGGGCGCCGAGCAGCGGAAAAGGGGTCAGCAGGGCATGGCCCAACAGGTGGCGGCGGCGCATGGCAACTCCAGACAGTGCATGGAGTTGCCATTAAACAGCAAATAATTATTGTTTTGCAATAAATTTATCTAAGCTAACCAGCCAACCAGCCAGGCTGGATGCCTTTACGCGTGCGTCAGCCAGTCCGCATGCTCCAGCGCCTGCAGGTGCGGCAGGGTGTTGAAGGTCTGCAGCATCAGGCGCTTGGGGGCAATGCTGAACTCCGTCACCGCGCTGTTGCGGATGCGCATGTTGAGCGCAATCGTCACCTCGGGCGCGGTGCCCAGCACCTGGCCCACGGCGGTCGATATCGGGCCGCCGCTGCTCACCAGCAGCACGTTGTGGCCCACATGGTGCTGGCGCACATGGTCGAGCGCAGACCGCACGCCGGCACTGAATTCGTTCCAGCTGGGCATGCCCTGGGGGCTGATCACCCCGGCCATCCACTGCGCGAGCGCATCGCACAGCAGGCGGAAATGGTGGCGGTAGAGCTCGGGTGTATCGGGCTTGGGCAGGGGCTGGGGGTGGATGGCGGTGATCAGCGCATGGCTGTCGTATTCATTGAGGCCGGGCATCTGCAGCACCTCGGGGGTGGTCTGCAGGCCTTCGGCAATGCCTTCGAGCGTCTGCGTGTGGCGGCGCAGCGTGCCGGTGATCACGGCATCGAAGACCTGGCCGCGCTCGCGCCAGTGCTCGCCCAGGCGCACCGCCTGTTCGCGCCCGCGCGCGCTCAGCTGGTCATAGTCGTCTGCGCCAAACGAGGCCTGGCCGTGGCGCACGAGGTAAAGGGTTCCCATGCGCCGGATTGTGGGCAGGCACCGGCCTGGCCGTTTGTCTCCCAAGCGACCGGAGCCGTGGCGCCAGTAGCCTTGGAGACAGTGCCGTGGTGCGGCTCAGCCCGCCAGCACGCGGCTGAACACCGGTGCGTCGACATTGCCGCCCGTGAGCGCCAGCCCCACCGCCAGGCCGCGCAGGCTCTCGCGCTCCTGCAGCGCCGCGGCCAGGGCGGCGGCACCCGCGCCCTCGGCCACGTTGTGCGTGTCGGTGTAGATCGCGTGCATGGCGGCGGCCACCTGGGCATCGCTGACCTGCACGATGTGGTCAATGTGCGGCGCCAGGATGGCCAGCGCCTGCGCATCGGCCACGCGGCAGGCCATGCCGTCGGCCAGCTCGGTGGTCACGGGCGCCTCGACCACGCGGCCCGCGGCCAGCGAATCGGCATAGGTGGTGGCATGGCTGCTCACCACACCGACGATGCGCACGCCATGGCCAAGCGCCAGCTTGGCCGCAATGGCCGAACATGCGCCCGAACCCTGGCCAATGGGCACGTACACCACGCCGAGCTGCGGAACCGCGCGCAGGAACTCCCACCAGTAGGTGCTCACGCCGCGCAGCAGGTCGGCATGGAAGCTTGGCACCATGTGCGCGCCGCGCTCGGCGGCCAGTTGCATGGCATGCTCGCGCGCCTCCTGGAAGTCGCTGCCATGCTCGATCAGCGTGACGCCCAGGGCGCGCATGGCGGCGTTCTTCTCCACCGAGTTGCCCCGGGGCACGACGATGGTGCAGGCCACGCCGTGGCGCCGCGCGGCCCAGCCCATGCTTTGGCCATGGTTGCCGCGCGTGGCGCTGACCACCTCGCGCGGCAGGGCACCGCGCGTTGCGAGCTGGTCGAAATAGGTCAGCCCGCCACGGATCTTGAAGGCACCCACGGGCGTGTGGTTCTCGTGCTTGAGCCAGCAGTCGGTGCCCAGGCGCTCGCTGAGCAGGCCCCAGCGGTACTGCGGCGTGGGCGCGAAGTCGCGGTACACGACTTCGGCCGCCGCCTCGATGTCGGCCAGGCCCGGCAGCCAGGGCAGGGGGGTGGAGGGCCGGGCACTCATGCGGCAGGCCTCTTTTCGGTGAGCAGGCGCACGGCCAAGAGGCCCAGCACTGTGCCCATCACATAGCGCTGGGCGCGCATCCAGCCCTGGCTGCGGTTCATGAACAGCGCCACGCGGGCTGCGAACAGCACCAGCAGGGCGTTGACCAGCCCACTGATGCTGATCTGCACGGCGCCCAGGCTCAGGCTCTGCAGCAGCCACTGGCCGCGTTCAGGGTGCAGGAACTGCGGAAAGAACGACAGGTAGAACATGGCCACCTTGGGATTGAGCAGGTTGGTCATGAAACCCATGAGGAAGAGCTTGCGCGGCGTGTCGTGCGGCAGGTCGCGCGCCTCGAAGGGCGCGGCGCCCCCCGGCTTCACGGCCTGCCAGGCCAGCCACAGCAGGTAGGCCGCACCCGCGAGGCGGATGGCGTCGAAGGCCATGGGCACGGCCGCCAGCAGGGCCGTGAGGCCGAGCGAGGCCGCCAGCAGGTGCACGCCAAAACCCGCCAGCACACCGGCCAGCGAGAGCAGGCCGGCGCGCGGGCCCTGGGTGAGGCTGCGCGAGACGCAGTAGACCATGTTGGGCCCGGGCGTGAGCACGAGCAGCAGCGCGGCGAGCGCAAAGAGCATCAGTTCCTGGGGTGCGAGCATGGTGGCCTACTCCGTCGATGGGGTGGAAGGGGGCGGGGCCGAGCGCAAGGCCACGGGGCCGCGCGGCGTAGAAAGTGCCGCCTGCAGCAGAGGTGCCGGGCCGGCAAGGGCCGTGGCGATGGCGCGCAGGCCTGCGGCATCGCAGGCCGCACCCAAACCGGCGGCGTCCGGGTGCTGCAGCGTGAGCGACTGCAGCTGCACGCCGCTGGCAGGCAGGTGATCGCAGGGGTGCGCGGCGCCCCACTGGATCAGCGTGGGCAGGCAGCCGTCCCACAACCGCTGGCCGTCGGGGCGCACGGTGATCTGCCACTGCAGCAGGCCCTGGGGCGTGGGGCGGCTGGCCGTGATGGCCCGGCCCCGGTCCACGCCCAGGGCAGCGAGTGCAGCCAGGCTGGCCGCCACGTCGGGCACCGAGGCCACCCAGTGGATGAGCTGCGGGCCGTGCTCGGCCACCTGCTGCTGCAGGGCGGCCTCGTCCATGTCGAACCAGCGCCGGTCGCTTTCGGGAATGCTCCTGGTGCCCTGCGGATTGATCGCGATGACCTCCAGGTAGGCGCGCGGATGGGCCGGGCTGGAGACATTGAGCAGGCGGTTGTGCGTGCCCATCAGCGGGTGCTCGCCACCTGCGGCGGGCGTGACGCCGAGCGTGCGCTCGCACCACTCCACGCCTGTGGCCAGGTCGCGCGCCAGCACCACCAGGTGGTCGATGCAGGCAGCGGTCTGTGCCGTCACAGCAGCACCTCGCCCTGCACGCAGGTCACCGAATGGCCGCCGATCCAGATCTCGCTGCCCTCCTGGTGCACGTGTACCCGCCCGGCGCGGCCCAGGGCCGTGCCCTGGCTGGCGACATAGCTGGCGGGTGCCAGGCCTTCGCCGATCAGCCATTGCGCCAGGGCCGCGTTCAGGCTGCCGGTCACCGGGTCCTCGGCCAGGCCGGCATTGCCGGGGAAGAAGGCGCGCACCTCGAAGGCGATGTCCTCGCGCGCGGTGTCGGCGCCGATCACGCCGACCTTGCCGCGCGGGCCCACCACGCCGATATCCAGGCCCGCGAGGATGGCGCTGTCGGGCCGCAGTGCCAGCACCTGCTCGGCCGATTTCAGCATCACGCCGCGCCACTTGGGGCCGTTGTCGCACCAGGCGTGGTGCAGGATGTCGGCGCGGTCCACGCCCAGGCCGCGAGCGATCAGCGCCACGTCGGCCTCGTCCAGCGGGCCGCTGCGCAGGCGCTCGGGCGCGGCAAAGGCCAGGCGCTCGCCGTCCTGGCGCAGCGGCACCAGGCCGACGCCGCATTCCTGCACCACGCGGCCCGGCGTCTGCGGCTTGCCGCCCGCGCCCAGCCAGGCATGGCAACTGCCCAGCGTGGGGTGGCCGGCAAACGGCAGCTCGCGCCCGGGGCAGAAAATGCGCACGCGGTAGTCGGCCCCCGCTGCGCGGCCTTCGGGCGTGGGCGGCAGCAGGAAGGTGGCCTCGGACAGGTTGGTCCAGTTGGTGAACTCCTGCATGGCCTCGGTGGTGATGTCCTCGCCATCGAGCACCACGGCCAGCGGGTTGCCGCGGTAGGCCTGGTCGGTGAAGACGTCGACTTGCTGGAAGGGGCGCAGTTTCATGGGATGCCTGTGTCAGTGGGGATGGTGGAACAAAGAGCGGTCACTGGCCGGGCCACGCCTGGGGGCTGGCCTGGGCCTCTTTCCGTGGTGCCGGGCTGCAATCAGCCGCTGGCGTGAAGGGGAACGGGTCGGGGCTTCATCACAGCAGCACCGTGCCTTCGATGCAGGTGACGGAGCGTCCGCCCACCCACACCTGGTGGCCGTCCTGGCGGATCTGCACCCGCCCTGCGCGGCCCAGGCACTCGCCCTGCGAGACCTGGTAACTGTGCGGTGCCAGGCCTTCGGCGATCAGCCATTCGGCCAGGCTGGCGTTGAGGCTGCCGGTCACCGGGTCTTCGCGGTTGCCCATGGGGGCTGCAAAGGCGCGCACCACCACGCCGGGCCGGCTGGTGTCGCTGGCATGCGGGCCCACATGCACCACGCCCACCGACTGGCCCAGGTCCATGAGCCGCGCATGGTCGGGCTGCAGGCCGAGCACGGTGTCGGCGCTGTCGAGCAGCATGCCCAGCCACACGGGGCCGTTGTCGAGCAGCTGCGTGCCCAGGATCTGCGCCGGGCGCACGCCCAGGGCGCTGGCGATCAACGGCACCAGGGCCGGGCTGGGCGCACTGCGCTTGAGCGGTGGCGCGGCAAAGGCCAGGGTGTGGTCCTCGCGCCGGATGCGCACCAGGCCCAGCGCGCATTCCTGTACCACCAGGCCCTCCAACCGTGGCGCATGGCCGGCCTGCAGCCAGGCATGGCAGGTGCCCAGCGTGGGGTGGCCGGCAAACGGCAGCTCACCCTGCGGGCTGAAGATGCGCAGGCGGTAGTCGGCCCCTTGCGCGCGGCCGGCCTCGGTGGGCGGCAGCAGGAAGGTGGTTTCCGACAGGTTCATCCACGCGGCAAAGCGGCGCATGTCCGCATCGCCCAGGTCTTCGGCCTCCAATACCACGGCCACGGGGTTGCCATCGCCGGGGTGGTCGCTGAAGACGTCGATCTGCTTGAAGGGGCGTGGCTGCATGGTGCGGTCTTGCGGGCGGATGGTCCCGTCAGGATAACGCCTGGTCGAGCACGCCGCGTGCGCCCGAGCGCGAGCTCACCGCCTGGTACCAGCGGTCCAGGTTCGGCCGGGCGGCCCTCTCCTGGGGCAGGCCCCACCAGCGGTGGATCTCGCAGCCCACCGGGATGTCGGCCATGGTGAAGCGCTCTCCCACCATGAAGGGCTGGTGCGCCAGGTGCGTGTCCAGCAGGTCCAGCAGCGGCTCGGTGGCGGCCACCGAGGCGGCGATCAGCGACTCGTTGCGCTGCGCGGCCGGTGTGCGCACCCACTGGATGAAGGCATCACGCCCCGCCGGGTTCAGCGTGGTCTGCTGCCAGTCCATCCACTGCTCGGCCGCAAAGCGCTCGGGCAGCTCCTCGGGGTAGAGGTCGCCCGGCGCATGGCGGGCACACAGGTAGCGCACGATGGGGTTCGACTCCCACAGCACCAGGCCCGTGTCTTCGTCCTCGACCAGCGGCACCAGGCCGTTGGGGTTCATGGCGAGGTAGCGGGCCTCGCGCACGATGCCGAACTGCCCGCCGGCATCGGTGCGCTGCAGGCTGATGCCAAGCTCCTGCGCGGCCCACACGACCTTGCGCACGTTGATCGACGACAGCCGTCCCCACAGGCGCAGCATGCCGCTCAGCCCTTGGCCTGGTGGTCGCGGATGGCAGCGGCCAGCGCGGCGATGCCGGTGGCGATCTGCTCGGCCGTGGAGGTCACGAACGACAGGCGCAGCGTGCGGTGGTCGGCATCGTCGGCATAGAAGGCCGCACCGGGCACGAAGGCCACGTTGCGCTCCACGGCCTTGGGCAGCAGTTCGATGGCGCTCATGCCCTCGGGCAGGCGCACCCACAGGAACATGCCGCCGTCCGGCTTGTTCCACTCGACGGACAGGCCCTGCATCTCCTTGTCCAGCGCGGTCAGCATCGCATCGCGCTGCTGCTTGTACAGCGCGCGGATGGTGGGCACGTGCCGGTCCAGGAAGCCACCCTTCATGACCTCGGCCACCATGCGCTGGTTGTAGCCGGGGGTGTGCAGGTCGGCCGCCTGCTTGGCCTGCAGCAACTTGGGGTAGACCGACTTGGGCGCCACCAGGAAGCCCAGGCGCAGGCCCGGGGCCAGCACCTTGGAGAACGAGCCCATGTAGATGCAGCCCTCGGGGTTGCGCGCGGTCAGCGGGGCGGGTGGCGGGCTGTCGAACCACAGGTCGCCGTAGGGGTTGTCCTCCACCAGCGGCAGGTTCAGCTCGGCCGCCTTGGCCACCAGCTCGGCACGGCGCGCATCGCTCATGGTGCGGCCCGTGGGGTTCTGGAAATTGGGCAGCACGTACAGGAAGCGTGCCCTGTCGGCACCCGTGCCGACCTTGGCCACCAGGTCGTCGATGAGCACGCCCTGGTCATCGCTGGCCACCGCCACCACCTTGGGTTCCATGGGCGTGAAGGCCTGGATGGCACCCAGGTAGGTCGGCGTTTCCACCAGCACGCGGCTGTCGGTGTCGATCAGCACCTTGGCGATCAGGTCCAGGCCCTGCTGCGAACCGGTGGTGATCAGCACTTGCTCCGGGTCCACTTCCCAGGGCAGGAAGGCGGCGATGGCCTCGCGCAGCGGGCCGAAGCCTTCGCTCGCCGCGTACTGCAGGGCCGAGGGGCCGTCGTTGGCCAGCACGGCGGCCGAGGCGGCGGCAAAGGCCTCGACCGGGAAGGTCTTGGGCGAGGGCAGGCCGCCGGCCAGGCTGATGATGCCGGGCTTCTCGGTGACCTTGAGGATTTCGCGGATCACCGAGGGGTTCATGCGCTCGGCGCGGCGTGCCAGCGTCCAGGGGTTGCTGGTGAGGGGCAGGTCGTTCAGTTTCACTCTCGTTCTCCTCCGGATGGTCCCCAAAAGACCACCCATGTTGCAAAGTCGTCGGTAAATTCTTCAAAGCGGTGGGGTTGGCCCGCCGGTACGAAAAACGCATCGCCAGGCGCAAAGCGGTGCCGCTCTTCGCCCTGGACGAATTGTCCCCGCCCGCTGTGGATGAAGTACAGCTCATCCTGTGCGTGCGGTTGCTGCGGGTCGTGCCCGCGCGGTGCATACAGTTCCGTGCGCATGCTGCCATGCGCGATCAGTTCGGCAAAACGCTCTCCCGCCGGGCCGGGAAGCCGCGCGAGGCCTTGTTCCACCGAGTATTTCATAGCACAAGAGCCCTTGCCGTTCAGTCCACGATGAACAGCGTGGCGCCCTTGGGCGCGGTCGAACGGTGCGCTTCGGCATTGTCCGCCACCTGGTAGCTCATGCCCGGCGTGAGGGTGAACTGCCGGCCATCTTCGAGTTCCGTGTGCAGCTCGCCTGCCAGGCACAGCAGCACATGGCCCTTGCGGCACCAGTGGTCCGACACATAGCCCGGGGTGTACTCCACCTTGCGCACGCGCAGCTCACCGTACTGCAGCGTCTGCCAGAAGGCCTGGCCGGCCTGGGCGCTCTTTTGCACTCGCTCGACCGTGCTCCAGTCGGTGGCGGCGAAGGGAATATTGTTCATCTGCATGGCGGGTCGGCCTTTCAGGTGTGCAATGGGTTCGTCATGCGGTGGCGGCCTGGTGGACGGGCATTTTCTTGCCCACGAACACCGTGGCGATCACGGCCAGCGCGAACCCGGCCGTGGCCAGGTCCAGGCGTTCGCCCACCAGCGGCACGGCGAACAGCAGGCTCAGGAAGGGCTGGATCAGCTGGATCTGGCTGACCCGCACGGCGCCCAGCGCCAGCGCGCGGTACCAGGCGAAGAAGCCGATCCACATCGAGAACAGGGCCACATAGGCAAAGCCCAGCCAGCTCATGCTGCCGATGGACGAAGGCACGGCCGGCGCGAACCACCAGGTCACGGGCAAGGTCAGTGGCAGGGCACAGGCCAGCACCCAGCAGATCACCTGCTCGGCGCCCAGGCTGGGCGTGAGCCGCGCACCGCCGATGTAGCCCAGGGCGCCCGTGGTCATGGAGATGATCAGGTAGATGTTGGCCGCGCCCAGGTAGAAGCCGCCTGCGCGCCAGGTCATGAAGGCCAGCACCAGGCCGCTGCCCAGCACGGCACAGGCCCAGAAGCCGGCCGAGGGGCGCTGCCGGTACCACAGGGCACCGAGCACCGCCGTGGACAGGGGCAGCAGCGCGGTGACCACGGCCCCGTGCGTGCTGGGCACATGGCGCAGCGCCAGCGCCAGGAACAGCGGAAAGCCGACGATGACGCCGAAGGCCGTGACACCCAGCACGGGCCACTGCGACCGCACGGGGACCCGCAGACGCCCCTGGGCGTGCTGCCAGCCCAGGTAGGCCAGCGACAGCAGCCCGGCCACGGCGGCCCGCCCGAAGGTGACGAACCAGGGGGACAGTTGCGGTGCATCGGTGGAGCCGACCGCCAGGCGCGTCATCGGCAGCGTGGCGGCAAACAGCGTGACGCCCACCAGGCCCCAGAGCAGGGCTTCGCGTTCCTGGCTGCGGTTCATAGCGTCACCATCCAGGCGGCCGTCACCACCAGCACCAGGGCCAGGGCGCGGTTGAACCACAGCAGGCGGCGGCCCTGTGCCAGCCACTGGCGCAGCAGGGAGCCCATCAGGGCATAGACGAAATTGCTCGTGAAGGCGAACACCATCATCACCACGCAGATGATGGCCAGGCGTTCACCCGGGTTGCTGGAGGGCTGGCCGGCCGCATTCACCACCCAGCCCGCGCTGAGCGTGAGCGCCAGCATCCAGGCCTTGATGTTCACGAACTGCAGGCCCACGCCCTGCCAGAAGGTCACCGACAGGCGCGAGCTGTCCACGTCGGAGAGCTGGCCCGCGCGGCTGAGCTTCCAGGCCAGCCAGAGCATGTAGGCCACGCCCAGCAGGGTCACGGCCATGCGCAGGGTCGGCACGCCGGTGATCAGGGCGCCCAGGCCCAGCCCGCTGACCAGCATCAGCAGTGTCCAGCCGGTGGGCACGGCCAGGCAGAAGTTGAGCGCCCGGCGCAGCCCCAGGTTGGCCGCGAGCGCCGTGGACAGGGTGGTGTTCGGCCCCGGCGAAAAGCTCATCGCGGTGCAGAAGACCAGCAGGGCAGTGAGTTCGGCGGCGGTCATGGGTGGGGTTCTGGAATCGTGGGCTTGTCAGCGTCTGGCCTTCACTGTAATCTTCTGTGCCAGTACACAACCAGTACAGTACAACAGCGCAGTTGGTGATCTGTATTGGTTGTGATGACAGTACACGTGTTTTGCGAGGACGCCGCCATGTTGATGAAGACCAGCACCCAATCGCTGACCGAGCAGCTCTCGGCGCGCTTCGGCGAGCGCATCCGCAACCGGCTGCTGGCGCCGGGCGCGCGCCTGCCCTCGGTGCGCCAGTGCGCGCTGCAGCACAGCGTGAGCCCCTCCACCGTGGTGGCGGCCTACGACCAGTTGCTGGCGCAGGGCCTGGTGGAGGCGCGCAAGAACCGCGGTTTCTTCGTGCGCGAGGTGGCCCCCGCGGGCGCCGAGGCGCCGGAGGCCGTGGACGTCGCGGCCATGGAGGCGGCGGGCGGCAACTGGACCACCGCCCACTGGTTCGCGGCGCGCGGCGCCGGGCGCGGTTCGCCGCCGGTGAACGCCACGGCGCTGATCCGGGGCATGTTCCACAAGATCAGCGACAAGCCCCAGCCCGGCATGGGCGTGCTGCCGCCGCAATGGCTCGAATCCACCTTCATGCCGGCCGCGGTGCGCAAGGTCACGAGCACCCGGGCGCTGCAGGAGTACTCGCTGCAGTACGGCGAGCCGCTGGGCGACAGCGGCCTGCGCCGCCTGCTGGTCAAGAAGCTGGCCCAGTTGAGCGTGCACACCGCGCCCGAGAACATCATCACCACCGTGGGCGCCACGCATGCCCTCGACATCGTGAGCCGCACGCTGCTGCGCCCCGGCGACCCGGTGATGGTCGAGGAGCCCGGCTGGGCCGTGGAGTTCGCGCGCCTGTCGGCGCTGGGCATGCACATCCTGCCGGTACCGCGCCGCGCCGATGGCCCGGATCTGGAGGTGATGGCGCGCTACTGCGAAGTGCACAAGCCCAAGCTCTACGTGAGCGTCAGCGTGTTCCACAACCCCACGGGCTACTGCCTGTCGCCGGGCAGCGCGCACCGCATCCTGCAGTTGGCCAACCAGCACAACTTCCACATCGTCGAGGACGACACCTACAGCCACATCGCGCCCGAACATGCGACGCGGCTCACGGCGCTCGACGGCCTGCAGCGCACCATCTACGTGAGCGGCTTTGCCAAGATCCTCGCGCCCAACTGGCGCATCGGCTTCCTGGCCGCGCCGCCGGCCCTGGTCGAGCAACTGCTCGACACCAAGCTGCTGGCCACGCTGACCACGCCCGCGCTGCTGGAGAAGGCGCTGGCACTGTGCATCGAACAGGGCCAGCTGCGCCGGCATGCCGAGCGCATCCGCACCCGGCTCGACGCGGCACGGGCGCGCAGCGTCAAGCTGGCACTGAGTGCGGGTTGTACCTTCGCGGCCGACCCGGTGGGCCTGTTCGGCTGGGTGGACACGGGGGTGGATACCGATGCGCTGTCGCAGCGCATGCTCGACGAGGGCTACCTGCTCGCGCCCGGCGCGCTGTTCCATGCCGAGCGCAAACCCAGCACCCTGATGCGCATCAACTTCGCGACCACGCAGGACGCGACCTTCTGGCGCACCTTCGAGCGCGTCGTCAAGCAAAGCCGGTGATGGGCGCACTGCCTACAATCGCCACCTGATCCCACTACCGCGAAGGAACCATGGACGTAAAAGGGCGCTGGGCCGCAATGACCGATGGCCTGCAGTCCATGGTGCAGTTCTTTCCTGGCGGGCATGAAGGACTGCTGACGACGGTCTCCGTCACCTGGAGCCTGTACATCGCGGTATTGGCGGTCTGGATCGTGCTGCAAAAGCGCCCCCCGGTTTCCACGCTCAGCTGGATCCTGTCGATGGCGCTGCTGCCCTTCGTGGGCTATGTGATCTATTACTTCTTCGGCCCGCAGCGGCTGCGCAAGCAGCGCATCAAGCGCATGCGCAGCCAGTCGGCGCTGTACGCCCATGCCGACTTCGCCAGCCTGCGCCAGACGGCCGCTGCTGCTCCCGAGGCCCTGCGGCAACTGGTGCTGCTGGGCGAGGCCAGTTGCGAGCTGCGCGTCTCCACCGCCACCCGGGTGGATCTGCTGGTCGACGGCGCCGAGACCTTCGATGCGATCTTCGACGCCATCCGCGCGGCGCGCCACCACGTGCACCTGGAGTACTACATCTTCGAGCCCGATGGCATCGGCACGGCCCTGCGCGACCTGCTGGCCGAGAGAGCGCGCCAGGGGGTGATCGTGCGGCTGCTGGTCGACGCCCTGGGCTCCAAGCGGCTGGGAAAGCGTTTCCTCGCGCCGCTGCTCGATGCGGGCGTGCAGGTGGCGTTCTTCCATGCCTCGCGCATCGGCCGGCGTGTGCGGCCCGTGATCAACTTCCGCACCCACCGCAAGATCGTGGTCTGCGACGGCGTCGTGGGGTTCACGGGCGGCATCAACGTCACCGACGAGGAAGACCAGCGCGCGCGGCGCGATGCCTACCACGACGTACACCTGCGCATCGAGGGCGGGGCCGTGCGCCTGTTGCAGATGACCTTCATGGAGGACTGGGTGTACACCACGGGCGAGGGCCCCGGTGCCGTGGCGCGCGAGAGCCGGCACCTGCTGCCCGCCACCGAGCCGGGCGACCACCCGGTGCAGATCCTCACCTCGGGACCGGACAACGCCAACGAGGCCATCCACCGCGTGTATGTGGCCGCCATCCACATGGCGGTGGACCGGGTCTGGCTCACCACGCCGTATTTCGTGCCCGGCGAGCCGGCGCTCATGGCGTTGACCAGCGCGGCGCTGCGCGGGGTGGACGTGCGCCTGCTGGTGCCCCGGCGCAGCGATTCCTTCGTGGTCAGCGCGGCGGCACGCTCCTACTTCGACGAGTTGATCGCCGCCGGCGTCAAGGTCTGGGAGTACACGGCCGGCATGCTGCATTCCAAGACCATGCTGGTGGACGACAACTGCGCCTTCATCGGCACGGCCAACTTCGACAACCGCAGCTTCCGGCTCAACTTCGAGGTCTGCGCGGTGGTCTACGGGTCGGCGCTGGCTTTGCCACTGGCGCGCCAGTTCGAGGCAGACATGCGCAATGCCCGGGCTGTACCCACCCGCCGCCGCCAGGCCTTCGTGCCGCGCCTGTGCGATGCCACGGCGCGGCTGTTCTCGCCGCTGCTGTAGCCGCCGCCGGTTTAGCGCTGTACCTCGATGTCGGAGAGCACGCGCAGCAGGCCGCGGTTGACCTCCTCGAGGTCCATCTCCTGCGTCTCGCACAGGTGGCGGATGGCGCTGGCGTCGCCGGTCTCCAGCGCACAGGCCATCTGCAGGCTGGCGGCATAGGGGCCGGTGCGCAGCACGGTGGCGTCGTAGATGCGCTCGGACAACGGGATGCGGCGCAGGATGGTGCCCAGGGGCTCTTGCAGCAGCTCGTCGATCTGCGACAGCAGGCCGCACAGGTAGATCTCGCGGCGCAGGTCGTTCTCGATCCCGGCGTTGAGCAACTGCGTCATGAGCTTGGCGCGCAGCACCATGGACTCGCGCACGGGCAGCATGTTGGGGTCGGTGCTGGCATGGGGCAACTGGTCGGACAGCCAGCGCTTGATGGAGCCGTAGCCCATCATCACCAGCCCGCGGCGCAGCGAGTCGATGCCGGTGCGCAGGCCCAGTGCCGCCGAGTTGGTGTAGACCATGAAGCGGTAAGCCAGCAGCGGGTCCTCGCCCATGATGTCCTCGAAGGTCTCGAGCGACTGCTCCGCGTCGATGGCCTTCTGCAGCTTGGCGATCACGGCGTGCGAAGGTTGCTGGGGCGTGTGGCGCACGCTGTAGAGCACGTCCTCGGTGGGCCAGCCGGCCAGGGCCAGGGCATTGTGCTGGTCCAGGCAGTGCTCCATCAGGGCGCGGCTGGGAATGTTCTCGTACATCTGCCCGGCCAGGATGGGGCTCACGGCCCGGGGCGGCGTCCTGGCCGCCGGGCTGCCGGGCCGCGCGTTGGCCTGCAGGGTCGCGACCGCATCGGCCGGGGTCAGGCTCAGCAGGCTGTTGTCAAAGCACTGCGCCACGGCCGGCTCGGGCAGCTTGCCGATGTCGCCGCGCCATACCAGCTTCAAGCCGCGCTGGTGCGCGGCTTTCACCAGGGCATAGATGCCCGAGTCCTGCAGCCAGTCGCCACGCACCTCGATCCACGGCGCGCCCCGCGGGGCATGCTCGAGCATGTCGGCCAGCACCTGGTGGGTCTGGGGCGACAGCAGCAGTGGCGGCGAGCTGGCGGACCACAGCTCCTGCAGCGTGCGCAGCAGGTGGCCGGTATCGACCATGGCGCTGGGGGATTCGTTCTGGACGTAGAGCTGGATCGCAGCGAGTTTGCGGGCACGGTTCCACAGGGGGCGGTACCCCAGGATCAGGCTGCCGAGGACGGATTGGACCATGGGCTCTCAGGCGTTGTCTCGTTGGGGTCCGTCCCCCGGCCAGGGAGTGCGGCTCAGGGCAGGCCCGCTTAACTGATGAAATTGAACAGGGACAGCTTCTGGACCTGGGCATAGGACTTGAGTGCTGCCTCGTAGCCCACCTGCTGGTTCTGGAAGTCTGAAATGCCCTTGATCATATCCAGATCCTCGGCCCGCGAGCGGTCGCCCTCGAGCTGGATCGAGCGCTTTTCCTGGTCGCCCGTGATGCGGTCGGCACGGTTGAGCAGCTCGCCCGCATAGCTGCGCATGTTGCTCATGCGTTCGAGGCCGATGTCCACGTTGGTGAGGGCCTGCCCCACGGCCTGGGTGGCCGCGTTGCTGTTGGGGGCGCTACGGAGGTCGCGGATCGCACTGTCCAGGGTGCTGAAGACACTGGCCGTGGGCTGCAGGGTGATGGCATCCCCGTTCGCCGGTGCGCCGGTGATGTCGAAGGCCAGCCCCGGAACGCCGGTCACCGAGATGGTCACCGGCTTGTCCGTCGGGTAGTCGGGCACCACCACGGGGGCGGATACCACGCCGGTGGTGGTGTTGGTGATGGTGTAGGTGGCGGTGCTGGTGCCGACGGTGGCGCCGGGGCCCACCGCGCTGAAGGTGATCGAGTAGTTGTCCCCCGTCACCAGGGCCAGGTTCGTGGGCTTGACGCCCGTGGTCGTCAGCTGCTGGTTGTTGTTGATGGTCGCCGGGTTCACCTGCACGTTGTAGGCACCGTCGCGCTGCGGCTTGAACATGAAGGCGAACTCGCCATCCAGGGTGTTGGGAATCGAGGTTCCGGTGCTGCCCGATTGCCCGGGAAGCCCATCGAACAGGTAGTCCGGCGAGGTGGATTGCGGGCCCAGGAAGGGGGCCAGCGCGCTGCCCAGCGCGCCCAGCAGGGGGATGCCGTTGGTGTCCTTGCGGTTGGCCACCGTCTGCAACTGCTCGCGCAGGCTCTGCAACTGGTTGGCGATGGTGGCGCGGTCGTTGCTGGTCAGGGTCGCACTGCCGGCATTGACCATCAGTTCGCGCGCGTTCTGCACCAGATCGATGGCGTCGCCCAGCGCGGATTCGGACTGGGCCACGGCGTTGCGCTGGGTTTCCAGGGCGCGCTGCTCGGTCTGGATGCGGGTAAGGCGGGTCAGCGCCCGCTCTGCCTGCGCCGCCGAGACCGGGTCGTCGCTGGCGCGCACGACCCGCTTGCCCGAGGTCAAGTTCTCCTGTAGGTTGGACAGGTTGGTCTGGCGCGCGCCGAGATTGCGCAGCGCGTTGTCGTACATGTTGGCCGTGCCAAGCCGGTAAAGGGTGTTGCTCATGTCGTACTCCTGGACCAGTTCCCAAGGGGGATCATCTTAGTTTTCCACATTGCTGCGCGCCACCCACGGCCTGCGAAACCGGCGCGGCCGGGGCCAGTGGCCCCGCGCAAGGGCCAAGGCGCAAAGCGACTCAGGGGGGTCATCGTGTCAACCCTTGGATCAGCGTGTCGAAGACGCTTTGTGCAATCTGCAGCATTTTGGCGGAAGCCTGGTAAGCCTGCTGGTACTGGATCAGCTTGGCCGCTTCCTCGTCGAGGTTGACGCCCGATACGGCCGTGCGGTCGCGCTCCAGGTTGGCCGCGATGGTGGTGGACAGCTCGGCGGCGAAGGTGGCGCTCTGCGTGCGCGTGCCGACCTGGGCCATCAGGCCGGCATAGCCATCGGCGAGCGTGGATTCGTCGAACATCTTCACGTCGCGCAGGTTCATCAGCGCAGTGGCATTGCCGGCATTGCGCGTGTAGGTGTCGCCGTACTGGGGGTCCAGCGCGTTGCCGACGCGCACGGTATCGCCGGTCTTGGGCGAGCCCTGCAGCTTGATTTCCCAGCCATCGATGGTGATGGTGGAGCCGGAGGTATAGGCCAGGCCCGCCGTGCCCGATGGGGGCGTGGTCGAGCCGGTCACGGCGTAGGTCGTGGGCGGCCCGGCCGTGAAGGTCAGCGTCACGCCGCCCGGGATGGGCGGGGTCACCAGGGTGTCGGTGGCCTTGAGGCCGGACAGCTGCAGCGTGCCGCCATTGGTGGTGCCCATGGCGGCGTTGATCGGGTTGGCTGCCGCCAGGTCGCGCGGCGAGTACACCAGGGCGTTGATGTTGGCCCCCGCCGTATTGAACGGCTGGAACAGCATGCGGTCGCCCGGCACGCCCGGCGTCGTGAGGTTGAAGGTCAGCCCGTCGATGTCCAGCGTCGCCAGGTTGGCGGCGTCGGTGAAGGGCGTGGCCTTGCCGTCGGACAGGCGCACCACCTGGCCGGCCGTGCCGGTGGTGAAGCGGATCTCGTAGTCGGAGGCCGCGAACTTGGTCGGGTCGCTGAAGGTCACGTTGCCCACGCCGGCGCCGTTGGTCAGGCCCGGCATGCTGGTGGGGATGCTGAACAGGTCCTTGCCCACCTGGCCGTCCAGCGTGAGGCCGAGCTTGTGCTGCTCGTTCATGGTCATGCCGATGGCCATGGCCATGCGCCCGAGCAGGTTGCGGCTTTCCGACAGGTCGGTGTTGTTGAAGCGCAGCAGCCCCGAGACGGAACCGCCACCGAGCATGTTCTCGTCCACCTCGATGGGCGGTGATCCCGGGCGGTTGAAGAACAGCTTGAGCTGGCCGCTGCCGGGGAACTGCGTGGCATCGTCCACGGACACCTGCGATGGCGTGGTGCCCAGCACCAGCGGCTGGCTGCCGCCCACGAACAGGCCGATCGTGCCGTCGTCCGCAGGAATCTGCGTGGTCTGCACGTACTGGTTCATTTCGCGGATCAGCTGGTCGCGGTTGTCGAGCAGGTCGTTGGGTGTCTGGCCATTGCCCTTGGCGCGCGCGATCTGCTCGTTCACGGCCGCGATCTGCCCCGCCAGGCTGTTGATGGCGGTGATGCTGCTTTGCAGCTGTTCCTTGACCGTGTACTCGACTTCGTCGACGCGTTCGGCCGCGGAGCGCATGCGCGAGGCGGTTTCGTCCATGCGCGTGAGCGCCAGCGTGCGGGCCGTGATGTCGGTGGGGGCGCTCACCACGTCCGAGAACGCGTTCATCATGTCGTTGATGGCGGCGCCCAGGCCCGTGGCACCACCGCTGAACACCTCCTGCAGCTGGCGCAGGCGCTCGGCGCGCACGATGTCGCCGGCCTGCACGGAGCCTGCCGTGGCCGACTGGCGCGTGAGCAATTCGCTCTGGTTGCGCAGGATGGTCTGCACGTCCACGCCCTGGCCGATGTAGCCGCCGCCCGTGAACTGGCCCTGCACGGTCTGCAGCACCACGGTCTGGCGCGAATAGCCCGGCGTGTTGACGTTGGCAATGTTGTTGCCGGCGGTCTGCAGGGCCACCTGGTTGGCGAGCAGGGCGCGGGCGCCGACGTTGAGCAAGCTCATGGTTTACCTCGTGTTCTCAGGCCTGCGCACGTTGCGCACGCTGCACGCTGTTGATGGCGCCGCTGAGCTTCCTGGCGTACTCGGGGTCGGTGGCATAGCCTGCCTTCTGCAATGCGGAGGCATAGGCCATGGCCGAGCCGGACTGCGCCACGGACTCCGCCTTTTCATAGCGGGGGCTTTCCTTGATGAGGCGCGCGTAGTCGCGAAACGAATCCTCGTACGAGTCGTAGGCCCGGAACTTGGCCACCACCTTGCGCGGCGTGCCGTTGATGTACTCCGTGGTCGTGATCTCGGCGACCTTGCCGGTCCAGCCCTTGCCGGCCTTGATGCCGAACAGGTTGAAGGAGTTGCTGCCGTCGGCGTTCTTGATCTCGCTCTTGCCCCAGCCGGTCTCGTGGCCGGCCTGGCCGAGCATGAAGCTCGCGGGGATGCCACTCTCCTGCGAGACCTTCTCGGCCGTGCCGCTCAGGTGCTGCACAAAGCCGTCGCGGCCCTTGGGGGCCTGGCCCACGGCTTCGGTGCTGGCGGGGCTGGCGCTGACCTTCGCGGCTGCCGGGCGCTGGATCTGCGACAGGCTGACCGTGGAGGGCACGGAGAACGATGGATCGGGGCCGCCCATCTGGCGCGAGAGCTGGCGCGCGATGGCTTCGGACAGTCCGCCAGGCTGGCCGGCCATCTGCACCGACAGCTGCTGGTCCAGCAGGTCGGTGCCCAGGTCGCCCTGGGCGCCATCCATCAGGCCGGATTTCATGGTGGCCTCGCGCATGCTTTTGATCAGCTCGCGCATGAACAGCGATTCGAACTGCTTGGCGGCCTCTTTCGTGGCCTGGGGATTGTTGGCACCGGCTTCGTACTTGAGCGCGTTCAGCGAGCGAACGTCGGCCGCCAGCGCATTGGACGTGCTGGTGGTGGAGGACGAAGGCAGCGTGAGGGCCATGGTCAGATCACTTCGAGCTCGGCGTTCAGGGCGCCGGCGGCCTTGATGGCCTGCAGGATGGCCAGCAGGTCACCCGGCGTGGCGCCCAGTGTGTTCAGTGCGCGCACCACGTCGGCCAGCTGCGGCGAGGGCGGCATCTGGATGATGTTGCCCGGCTCCTGGTTGATCTTGATGTCGCTTTGCTGCGTGACCACGGTCTGCCCCTGCGACAGCGGATTGGGCTGGCTGATGACGGGGCGCGAACTGATGGTGATGGACAGGTTGCCGTGCGCGATGGCACAGGGCCCCAGGGTCACGGCCTGGTTGAGCACGATGGAGCCGGTGCGGGCGTTGATCACCACCTTGGCGGCGGGGGCCGACAGCTCGAACGGCAGCTCTTCCAGATCGGCGATGAAGCCCACGCGGGCACCGGGATCGCTGGGGGCGCGCACCTGCACCGTGCGGCCGTCCAGGGCCGTGGCCAGGCCGTTGCCCAGCCGGGTGTTGATGACCTGGGCCACGCGGCGGGCGGTCTGGAAATCCGAGGCATTGAGGCCCAGGCTGATGGTGTCACCCTCGTTGAGCGGCGTGGGAACGGAGCGCTCGACCTGCGCACCCAGGGGGATGCGGCCAGCGGCCAGGTGGTTGATCTGCACCTTGCTGCCGCCGGACGACGCGCCGGCACCGCCCACCACCAGGTTGCCCTGGGCCAGGGCGTAGATCTCGCCGTCGGCACCGCGCAGGGGCGTGACCATCAGCATGCCGCCCTTGAGCGACTTGGAGTTGCCCATGGAGGAGACGTTGACGTCGATCTGCTGGCCGGGCTGCGCAAAGGCGGGCAACTGGGCCGTGACGATCACGGCCGCCACGTTCTTGAGCTGCAGCTGCGAGGCCGTGCCAGGCGGCAGGCTGATGCCCATCTGCTGCAGGTAGTTGGACATGGCCTGCGTGGTGTAGGGCATCTGGGTGGTCTGGTCACCCGTGCCGTCCAGGCCCACGACCAGGCCATAGCCGGTCAACTGGTTGGTGCGCACGCCCTGCACCGCCGCGATTTCCTTGATGCGCAGCGCATGCGCCGGGCACGCGGCACACACCAGGGCCAGGGCCATGGCCGACAGCCACAGCGCGCGCAGGGGGTGTGCCAGGAAGGGGGAGGGCGAGGCTTTCATAGGCTTCATTGTGGGCGGTTGCCGCACAAGGGAATGCCGAAAAAGAGGCGAATTCACCTGCCTTTTGGGAGAGGGACCCGGTTACATATTCCGGGCGCCTTGCCGCCGGCCTGGCTGCGCCAGGTCGCTGCAAATCACTCGCAGTAGTTGTTGGTGAAGCCCTTCCAGGGCTTGCGCAGCATGAACGGCACGGTGTCCCAAGCGCTCCAGGTGCGCGGGTCGTCGAAATTGACCGTGGCGGCCGGCGCGATGATGGCCGTGACCAGCCAGATGCCGGAGTCCAGCCCGTGTAGCGTGAGGTTGCCGCCCAGAACCACCTCGGTCTGGGCGCCGCCCAGGTTGTCGGCCGTGGCGATGTAGGCGTCGGTCGGCGGGATGTTCCCCGGCGCGACATACACCTTGAACACCGCTCCGGTGGTGATCAGTGGCGAGCGCACCAGGGGGAAGACGAAGCCCCCGTCCCGGTAGAAGATCAGGTACACGTTCTGCAGCGTGCCGGGGGTGGTCCCCACCGAGGGCTTGCCAGCGTCGTACTTGATGGTGAAGGCGAACTGGTCGAGCGCGGTCGCGTCGCACGGCGAAAACTTGATGCCCGCAGGCAGTGTCTTGTTCTTGGACACCGCTTCGGACGCCGAGCCCTTGGGGGCTGCCACCGTCAGGCCCACGGAGTAGGCGTAGGTGGTGGGCTGCGCCTGGGCGAGCGGCGAGAATGCAGCGGCCAGGGCCGTGAGGCCGCACACCAGGGAGCTGCGGAAAAATGACATCGTGAACCTCGGATCTGAATGCACAGGGGCACTGCGCTGGCCGCCTTGCTAGCAGCCAATCCGCAGAGGCCCGGTCACATTTTGTATCAGAACGGAGTTACGGTGTTGAAGAAGCGGCCCAGCCAGCCGGTCACCTGGGCTTCGTTCTGGGCGCCGCGGCCGCGCGACTCGACACGCACATTGGCGACCTGGGTGGAGGCGACGATGGAGCCGGGCTGCAGGGCACGTGGATCCACCGTGCCCGAGAAGCGCAGCACGTCCACGTTCTGGTTCACGCCGATCTGCTTTTCACCGGCCACGATCAGGTGGCCATTGGGCAGCACGTCGATGACGGTCGCGGTGATCGAACCCTGGAAGGTGTTGGCGCTTTCCGTGCCACCCTTGCCCTCGAAGGCATTCTCCGAATTGGCGCCCACGCCCAGCTTGTCGGTGAACTTCTGGCCGGTGAACGGCAGCGCCGTCACGCCGCTGCTGACCTTGGAGGTGCGGTCCACGGTGGAAGAGGACTTCTGGCTGGCCGTCACGTTCTCCACGATCTGGATGGTGACGTTGTCGCCCACCAGGCGTGCACGCCGGTCTTCGAACGAAGGGCGGTAGCTGGCGGTGTGGAACAGGCCTCCGGTGACCGGTGGCGGCGTGCGCGGCATGACCGCGGCCAGGGGCGGCGGCGTGGTGGGCAGGATGTCCACGGGCGGTGGTGGGGACATGCTGGCGCAGCCGGTGCTGAGCACGGCTGCGACCAGGCTGGGCCATGCAAGGAGGCGGGCGCGGGCGTCCTGGAAAGCGTGGAGGAAGGTCATGGGAAGAATCCTGGCAAGGGGCTTGTGGCCTGTCTGCGGTTTACATCTGGCTGAGCTTGGCCAGCATCTGGTCCGAGGTCTGGATGGCCTTGGAATTCATTTCGTAGGCGCGCTGGGTCTGGATCATGGTCACCAACTCCTGCACCACGTTCACGTTGGAGGTTTCGAGGTAGCCCTGCAGGATGGTGCCCAGGCCGTTGGTGCCGGGCGTGCCCTGCTGGGGCTGGCCCGAGGCGGCGGTCTCGATGAACAGGTTCTGGCCGCGTGGCTCCAGGCCGCCCGGGTTCACGAAGGTGGCCATGGCGATGTTGCCCAGTGGCTGGGGCGCGGTGTTGCCCGGCACCGTGGCCGTGACGGCACCTTCGGCGCTGATGGAGACGCTGGTGGCGTTGGGGGGCACGGTAATGCCGTTGGCGATGGGCAGGCCGCTGGACGTGACCAGGCGGCCCTGCGAGTCGAGCTGGAACGAGCCGTCGCGGGTGTAGCCGATGGTGCCGTCGGGCTGCGTGACCTCGAAGAAGCCATTGCCCTTGATGGCCACGTCCAGGTTGTTGTTGGACTGCTGCATGCTGCCCTGCATGAAGTTGCGGGCGGTGGCCACGGTGCGCACACCCAGGCCCAGGTGCAGGCCGGTGGGCAGCTGGCTTTGCTCGGTGGTCTGCGAGCCCACCTGGCGCAGGTTCTGGTAGATCAGGTCTTCGAACACCGCGTTGGCGCGCTTGTAGCCGGTGGTGGAGACATTGGCCAGGTTGTGGGAGATGACGTCCAGCTGGGTCTGCTGGGCCTCCATGCCGGTCTTGGCGATCCAGAGGGAATTGATCATGGCGTTTTCCTAGGGGCTGGTGGCGGTTCAGCCGTTGATGCTCAGCAACTGGCTGGCGGCTTTGTCATCGGCTTCCGCGGTCTGCAGCATCTTGATCTGCTGCTCGAATTGGCGCGAGGCGGCGATCATGCCGACCATGGTTTCCACGGCGTTCACGTTGGAGCCTTCGATCGCGCCCGACAGCAGGCGCGCGTTGGGGTCGTTGGGAATCTGTTCGCCCGAGGCGGCGCGGAACAGCCCGTCGTCGCCGCGCTTGAGCGGGTCTTCGGCGGTGGGCGTGGCCAGTTTCAGGCGCCCGATGGCCGCTGGTGGCTGGCCCGCGGTCTTGGCGGTGAGGGTGCCGTCGGCACCCAGCGACACTTCCGCACCGGGTGGCACATCGATGGGGCCGCCGCCGTCCGAGAGCACGGGCAGCCCGGTGTTGGTCAGCAAGGCACCGGTGGGCGAAACCTCGAAGCCGCCATTGCGCGTGTAGGCTTCCAGGCCATCGAGGCCCTGCACGGCAAACCAGGCGTTGCCGACGGCCATGGCATCGAGGGCCCGGCCGGTGCGCTGCACGGGGCCCGGCTTGTCGACATGGCCCGAGGTGGCTTCGAGCGCAAACACGCGCGTGGTGGAGCCATCGCCTTGCAGCGGGACGGAGCGGAAAGTGGACATCTCCGCGCGAAAGCCGTTGGTGGACGCATTGGCCAGGTTGTTGGCCAGCACCGACTGCCGGTGGGCAGCGGCGTTGGCCCCTGTCATGGAGGTGTAGATGATGCGGTCCATGGCGGCTTCCGGTCAGGTGGTCAGGTGCGGGTCAGCGCAGGTTCACCAGGGTGGACATCACCTGGTCTTGCGTCTTGATGGTCTGCGCATTGGCCTGGTAGGTGCGCTGCGCGGTCATCATGTTCACGAGTTCGGCCGTGAGGTCCACGTTGGAGTCCTCCAGCGCGCCCGAGCGCAGTGCACCGAAGTTCCCGTCCGTGGCCGTTCCCATGACGGGCTGGCCTGATTCGAAGGTGGCCACCCAGTTGTTGCCGCCCACCGAGGCCAGGCCCTGCGTGTTGCGGAAGCTCGACAGCGCGATCTGGCCTTCGGCGCGCGTGACGCCGTTGGAGTAGCGCGTCATGATCATGCCGTTGTTCTCGACGTTGATGCCCGTGAGGTCACCCGCGGTATAGCCGTCCTGCGAGAGGTCGGACACCGAGAACTTGCGGCCGAACTGCGTCACGTCGTCCAGTTGCACGTCCACGTTGTAGGCCGGCAGGTTGTTCGGGTTGGGCGGCGTGGGGTTCACGTTCAGCGCCAGCGAGAAGCCGGTGGCTGGTGGCGTGGCGGCCGGGCCGGTGATCACGCCGTTGTTGTCGAAGGTGATCTGGCCGATGGCCGTGGCCACCACGGGCGGCACGGCCGTGGGGTCGTCGAGCGCGTCGTACACGTCCCAGGTGTTGTCCGTGGCGGTCTTCTGGAAGTACAGGTTGACCGGCTTGGCCACGCCCTGGCTGTCGAACACGTTGATCGAAGTGCCGTAGGTGGCGCGTGGCGTGGCCGGCACGGGCGGCGTGGCGGCCGGGTCGCCCGCGGCGTCCGTGGCACGCGCATCGAGGTTGAAGGCGGCGGTGATCTTGGTCGTCTGCCTGGCAGGAATCGGTTCGGAGGTCGGGAACACCATGGGAATCGGATCGGTGCCGGTGCGCAGCCCCGTGGTCGGGTCGATGGGGTAGCCCATGACCTTGGCGTTGTCGTTGGTGACCATGTTGCCCACCTTGTCCAGCTTGAAGTTGCCGGCCCGGGTGTAGGCGGAAGAACCGTCAGGCAGCTGCAGCGTGAAGAAGCCGTTGCCATTGATCGCCACGTCCAGGCTGTTGCCGGTGATGGTCAGGTTGCCCTGCGTGAACTGCTGGGCCACGGCAGCGGTTTCCACGCCGATGCCGGCATTGGAGCCGCCGGCCGAGCCGATGGCATTGGCCACCATCTCGGCGAATTCCGCACGCGATGCCTTGAAGCCCACGGTGTTGGAGTTGGCGATGTTGTGGCCGATGACGTCCAGGTTCTTGCTGGCGGCGTTCAGGCCGGAGAGGCCTTGCTGGAAACCCATGGTGTTCTCCTTGAGGGGGCGTGGTGTTCAGGTGTCGGGGGACGAAGGGGGAGGGCAGCCTCAGACCAGGGACTTGATCTGGCTGTAGTTGATGTTCTTGCCGTTGGCCAGCGTGAGCACGAGCTGGCCGTCGGTGGCTCCAGCGGCCGTGACCTTGGACAGGGTGAGCGGGGCGTATTCGAGCGTGGTGGCCCCGTTGACCGCCTTGACGCGGAACTGCAGCCCCTCGGTGCTGCCTTTGTAGGCGCTGGCATCCCATTCGAAATTGTGGCGGCCCGCGTCCTTGGGACCCAGGTCCAAGGTGTCGACCACCTGGCCGCCGGGGGTCACCACTTCCACCTCCACCTTGGTGGCTGGGTAGGCAATCTCGAATCCGGCCTTGCCCACCTTGTCGGCCACGTTCATGCCCGAACCCTCGGTCAACACATTGCGCCCGACCAGGGTCGTGCCCTGCATGACCTGCAGCGAGTTGAACTGGGCAGCCATGCTGGCCATGGTGGTGTTGAGCTGCTGGATGCCGGTGACGGTGTTGATCTGCGCGATCTGTGAGGTCATCTGGGCGTTGTCCAGCGGGTTCATCGGGTCCTGGTTGTTGAGCTGGGCAACCAGCAGCTTGAGGAACCGGTCCTGGGAGGCGGCAGGGTCGTTGGCCGCCGTCGCCTTGGCATTGGCGGTATCGGCGGTCGTGGCGGCATTGGTGGCGCTGAGGATCATGGCGAGGGTCTCCCGGGGTTACTGGCCCATCTGCAGGGTCTTGAGCAGAAGGGTCTTGGCGGTGTTCATCACTTCGACGTTGTTCTGGTACGAGCGCGACGCGGAAATCATGTTCACCATCTCTTCCACGGCATTCACGTTGGAATGGGTCACGTAGCCCTGTTCGTCGGCGGAGGGATGGCTGGGGTCGTGGATCTTGCGGCCGGGCACATTGCTTTCGGTGATGGCGCTCACGCGCACACCGTCCGAGCCCTGCTCGCCCATGTTGGTGGTGCGAAAGACCACCTGGCGGGCCTTGTAGGCATTGCCATCGGGGCCGGCCACCGCATCGACGTTGGCCAGATTGCTGGCCACGACGTTCAGGCGCTGGGACTGCGCGCTGATGGCGCTGCCCGAGACGTTGAAGATGGAGAACATGGACATGGTGGGGTGCCTCTTCTATCGCGGTAGGGCTGCTTACTGGCCCTGGATGGCGCTGAGCATGGTCTTTGCGTTGCCGTTGATGAAGCGCAGCGTGGCTTCGTAGCGCACGGCGTTGTCCACGAAGGCGGCGCGCTCACGGTCCAGGTCCACCGAGTTGTTGTCCAGGGCGGGCTGGGTCTGCAGCGAATAGGCCAGCTTGCCCTTGCCGCCCAGCTCGGCCGAAGAGCCCGCGTCGGCGGTGGAAGCGGTGATGTGCCGCGGATCGGTGCCGATGGTGACCGTGGGCCGCTCGCTGGTGTAGCCGGAGCCGCCCAGCGTGGTGGTGGACAGGCGGCGTGGCGATTCGGTGAACGAGGAGCGCTCGCCCGTGGCGTTGCTCAGCGCGTCGGAGAATTTGAAGTCGCGGGCGACGTAGCCGGGGGTGTCGGCGTTGGCGATGTTGCTGGCGATGGCACGCTGGCGCTCGGCACGCAGTATCAGTGCGTTGCCGTGGAAGTCCAGCCGGTTGGTCATCTTGTCAAGCATGTCTGCCTCACGTCCAGGTTGCGAAACTGCCAGCAAAAACGGTTTTCTGGCGTGGCTCGATTATGAAAACCGCCCGGATTTTCTAAAGCGCGAAGAGCCTGCGTTTGCGGCCGCAGTTCAGGGGTTCGGCGGCGGCCACAGGGCCTACAGTGATGGTCGTGAAATGGCCGTTGCACCGGATTGCAGGGCCCCGTTGACCCACCAGGAGCGCCCCATGGCACCCGCATTTCCCACCTTGTTGTCCACCGCCGGCCGTGCAGCGCTGGCCGCACTCGCATGCGCGCTGGCCACCGGCGTGGCCCAAGCCCAGGCCGTGGCCGACCCGGCTGCCGACCTGCCCGCCCTGACCCAGCGCTGGCTGGACGATGCCATCACGCGCAACCAGCCTGCGGGCCTGCCGCTGCGCATGGAGGTGAGCATCGGTGCGCTGGACACCCGGCTGCGCCTGGCGCCCTGTGCCCGGGTCGAGCCCTACCTGCCGGCCGGATCGCGGCTGTGGGGCCGCACCCGCCTGGGCCTGCGTTGCGTGGAGGGGCAGGCCGCCTGGAACGTGTTCCTGCCGGTCACGGTCAAGGCCTGGGGGCCGGCATGGGTGCTGACGGGCAACGTGGCCTCCGGCGCGGTGCTGTCCGCCAGCGACGCCGCCGAGGCCGAGGTGGACTGGGCGGCGGATGTCGCCCCCATCGTGGCCAATCCCGACCAATGGGTCGGCCAGATCGCCTCACGCCCCCTGGTGGCTGGGCAGGCCCTGCGGCAGCCCATGGTGCGCGCGCCGAGCATCTTCAAGGCCGGGGCCCAGGTGCGGGTGGTGGCACAGGGACCCGGTTATGCGGTAACCTCGGCAGGGCAGGCACTCACCGCGGGCGCCGTAGGCCAGACTGTGCGAGTCCGCATGGACAATGGCCGCACGATCTCTGGTATTGTGGGTGAAAATGGGACGGTTGACGTTACCCTTTGATTCATCCCACCTGCATAAATAGCTAAAGTCCAGCGCCGAAGGGTCGAAAACATTGCTACGAGCTCCGTGTCATCGGAGCGCTGGAGAAGGCGATGAAGATAGGTCAACAACCGGAACTTCCGGGCGCACTGGCGCAAACGGGGCAGGCCAAGCAGGCCAAGGCCCCCGCTGCAGCCCCTGCGACACCCGAGGGAGTGGCCAAGGGCACTACGGCAGCCCAGGCCGCTGGCGTGCCTGTGACGGTTTCCACGGCAGCCCGTGCCCTGGACCCTGCTGGCCGCGCGGCCAGCGATTTCGACACGAAAAAGGTGGCAGCCGTGCGTGCAGCCATCGAAAAAGGTACTTTCACGGTCAGTGCCGGCGCGATTGCCGACAAGCTGCTGGCCAATGCCCAAGAGATTTTTTCCCGCTCGCGCGGCTAGCGTGACCCTTTTCTTCCAGGCGTCACCGGCCCGCATTCACCAGGACCCGCCGTGACCACGCCTTTGGAAGACGCCCTGCAGGCCGTTGAGCAGCACATCGAGATGGTGTCTGCCGCCCTGCTCAAGGCCGATGCCCCCACCCTCGAACAAGCAAGCACCGGGCTGCGCGACGCGGCAGCGCGGTTTTCGTATGCGCTGGACCTGTCGCGCCAGCAGGTGAGCAGCATCACCCCCGCCCTCAAGGCCCGCATGGACGCCATCGCCGCCACCCTGGTGGTGCACCGCGAGAGCCTGGCCCGCCTGGCCGCCATCACCGACCGCCAGACCGCCGTGCTCGTCCCCTCCCAGGACAGCTCCGCCAATGCCACCTACGGCAACGGCCTGGGCGGCAAGCAAAAAGCCGCCGGCATGGCCAAGATCTACCGCTCGGCCGGCTGATCGGCACGCCTACAGTCGCGGCAAGGCCGCACTGTATGGCCACAATTCTTCGTTTGTATTAGTACATAAACGCTGCGGCGCACAAGCTCCGGCAGCAGGCCTTGGATAGCGCGCTGCCCAAGCGAGGGCGGCCGTGCAAGGGCCGCCCCGCCGCACCGGCTGCGTCCCCCTTCCCGAATGGCGCAGCCATTCGAGAGAAGGGGTGAAGGCGCGTAAGCGCCTCAGGGGGTTGTACTAGGGCCTGTTCACACTGATTTCGGGGATCGCGTTGCCCGGCCTGGGGGCTGGATGCAAGGCGCCCGTGCGCAGCAAGGTATGCACCTTGCAAGCGAGGGCAACGCCGCAGACGGCCCCCAGGCCGGGCAACCCGAAGGGAAGGCCCTTGCCGGCGCGCCACTCGTCGTTGCGCTCCTTGCGTGTGCAAGAGCACACGCGGCGTCGCGCGCCTAGATTGGCACGCCGGCAAGGGTCTTCGCGACCCCGAAATCAGTGTGAACAGGCCCTAGTGACTGCGCATCTTCGCCCGCAGGCGTGCGATCGACTGGCTGTGCAGTTGGCAGACGCGGGATTCGGTGACGCCCAGCACGGCCGCGATCTCCTTGAGATTCATGTCGTGCTCGTAGTACATGCCCATGATGTGCTGTTCGCGCTCGGGCAATGACTCGATGGCCGTGACCAGGGCCGAGCGCAGGCGGTGGTCGCGCAGCATCTCGAGCGGGTTCGCCGCCTCGTCGCCCACGTGGCGGTCGAGAAAACCGTCATCGTCGTCATTGCTGTGCGTCATGTCCTCGAGGTACACGAGCTGCGTGCCGCGCACCCGGCCCAGCAGGTTCTGGTACTCGGGCAGCGGCATGCCCATCTCGGTGGCGATCTCCGATTCGAGCGGGCTGCGGCCCAGGCGCTGCTCCAGCCGGTTGACGGCCTGTTCGATGTCCTTCTGGCTCTTGCGCGAACTGCGCGACATCCAGTCGCCTTCGCGCAGCTCATCGAGCATGGCCCCGCGGATGCGCTGGGTGGCGAAGGTCTCGAACTGCACCCCCTGGGCGGCTTCGTAGCGCGAGAGGGCTTCCGCCAGGCCCATCATGCCGACCTGGATCAGGTCGTCCAGCTCCACATTGGGAGGCAGCTTGGCGATCATGTGGTGCGCGATCCGCCGTACCAGGGGCACGTGCTGGCGAATCATCGCATCACGGTCAAGCTGGCCTTTGGCGGTGTACATCAGATCAGTGGCTCCGAACGAGGTGTGCAGTTGCCGGCGTACCGGCGAAATTGCTGGATGCAATTGCAGTGGCAGCTGCCATCGTTCCATTGATGGTGCCCGCGTTTTCCAGCAGTTGCAAGGCCAGGCGCTGCAGCTCCTGGGGATTCTGGGTGGAGACGGCCGTAGTGTGCACCTGGCCGCCCAGGTGGCGCTCGGCGCAGTCCTGCAATGTCTGCAATGCTGCAAGGGTCTTGCGGCGTTCGGCCGCGCCCGAACCCCGCACCAGTGCCGCCACGGTGCAGGCCAGGCCGGTGTGCTGGGCCATCTGCTTGAGGCTCTTGTAGGTGGTGAGCACGCCTGCGGCGGCACCCTCCATCACCATCAGCGGTGTGGTCCGGGTGTGGGTGAGCAACTGACCCAGCAAGGGGGGTGGTGCGTGCAGCACCAGGATGCTGTAGGCGCGCACGTAGGGCTGGATGTCCTGCAGCGGCGAGACATGTGCCGGCCGGTCGGCCCGGCTGATCTGCCACAGGCCGCGGGCCGCAGGGATCACCGCCAGAGAGGAGGCCGCAGCGCCCTGGTCCAGGCCGTCGTGCCAGGGGGCCCGGCGCAGCAGGTGGTACAGGCCCGGGGACTCGTCGGTCTCGTAGCCGGTGGCGTCGAGCACCACCACCGGGTAGCCCATGCGCTGCAGGCTGGCGCAGACCTGCCACAGGGTCTCGAGGCCGCTGCCGGCCTGTTCCTGGCTGGCCACGGCCAGCACGCGCAGTTCGGTTTGCGGGGTGAAGCTTTGCAGCCCCGCCGCTTGGTGAAAGCCGGTATCAAGCATCGACCAACCCCCTGTCCGTTACCAATTCGGGTGAATGCGAAAAGAAGAAATTCAGGTCGCTGGCCTTCGGGTCGAACGGCGACTTGACCGGCGCACGCATCGAGGTGCCGATGAGCTGGTGGGCGTCGGCGGCTTCCCAGTCCTCGGGCACGCGCTGGCCGTTGGTCACGCCGCGCAGCACCATCTGGTGGCGGATCAGCGCATCGATGGAGGGGCCGAGCTTCACGGCCTCGTCCACCTTGGACAGGATGGCCTGCTGCGAGCCGTTGGTTTTGAACGAGGTCAGCACATCGTCCAGGGTGTCGCCATGGCAGCCGGCGTTGAGCACCAGCAGGCGGTTCACGTGGGGCAGGTCCAGCACGTCGAGCATGTCGCGCTTGCGTGGATCGCGCGGGGCCACGCCGGTGGTGTCGATGAGCACCATCTTCTTGCCGCTGAGCAGGCCCAGCAGGTCCTGCAGTGCCGCACGGTCGTGGGCCAGGTGGGCCACGATGCCCAGCATGCGGCCATAGGTGCGCAGCTGTTCGTGGGCGCCCACGCGGTAGGTGTCCAGGGTGATCAGGCCGACGCTGCCGGGGCCGTGGATGCGCGCGCACAGGGCCGCCAGCTTGGCGGTGGTGGTGGTCTTGCCGACGCCGGTGGAACCCACCATGGCGAAGATGCCGCCCTGCTCGTACAGGGGGGCGGCGCCCGCATCGGTCTTGAGGTTGCGTTCCAGCACCTCCATGAGCCAGCGCACGGCTTCCCCGGCCGACAGGTCCTCGGGCAGGCGCTCGAGCACGGCGCGGGCCAGGGCGGGCGAGTAGCCGGCCCGGATCATCTTCAGCATCAGGTTTGACTGGATCGGGTTCTGGCGCGCCTGGCCCAGCCAGGCCAACGTGTTGAACCGGTCCTCGATGAGTTCCTTCATCGAGTGCAGTTCGTTCATCAGGTTCTGCTGGTTGTTGACCTGCGCGTTGGACAGGGCCGGCGCTTCCTGGTGGTGGTGGCGCTGCTGCGGCTTGCGGGGGGCAGGCTCGGGCAGGTCCATGGGGATGGAGCGCAGCGGGTTGTGGCGCGCCACCTGGGCGGCGGGGCGCTCGCGGGCAAGCTCCTCGGCGCGGTCGCGGCTGCGCTGCATCATGGGCACGGGGTCCGAGGGGCCGGCAATCGCCTCATGGCGGCGGCGCAGCATGCGCTCGCGCACATAGTCCTGGAAGGACAGGGTGCTCATGGCCAGCTGCTCGGTGTCTTCCTCGACCGGGTTGCGGTTCAGGGCGGACGACTGGGCGGCACGGGGCTGCGGCGACTGCTGCTGTTGCTGCTGTTGCTGCTGGCGCTGGCTGGCCTGCACCAGGGACGAAGGGGCGCTGTGTGCCGGCTGCCTGGCGGCGGCTGCGCTGTTGTTGTCCAGCGACGAGAGCGTGTCTTCCGCCGTGGCCATCACCTCCACGCCGTTGGCCGTGGGGCGGTTGGACAGGATCAATGTGCCCTCGCCAAAGGCCATGCGTGCTTTGGCCAATGCTTCACGGGACGTGGCAGCGTGAAAGCGTTTGATGTTCATGATGCACCTTTGAGGATGGGCCCAATGCGGATGGTGTGGGTCTCGGGAATTTCACTGTGGGCAAGGACCTGCAGCCGGGGCGCCACGCGGCGCACCAGGCGGGAGATCGCATTGCGGATCTGGTCGGGCACGAGCAGGCAGGCGGGCAGGCCCATTTCCTCCTGGCGCAGGGCCACTTCGGCGGCCTTCTGGGTCAGGATGTCGGCCACGCCGGGGTCCAGGGCCGGGCTGGCGGTGTTGCCCAGGGCCTGCACCAGCAGGCGCTCCAGGCCGGGTTCGATGGCGATGACGTTGAGCTCGCGGGTCGGGCCGTAGATCTGCTGCACGATGGCCGGCGACAGGGCGATGCGCACGCGGCGCGCCAGTTCCACGGGGTCGGAGATGCCGCCGGCATGCTCGGCCAGGGTCTCGATGATGGTGCGGATATCGCGGATGTGCACAGACTCTTCCAGCAGCAGCTGGAGGACTTTCTGGAACGTGGCGATGGAGACCATTTTCGGGACGACTTCTTCGATGAGCTTGGGGGCCAGCTTGGCGACGTGTTCCACCAGTTGCTGGGTTTCAGTGCGGCTCAGCAACTTGGCTGCCTGCACTTGCATCAAGTGTGACAAATGCGTCGCCATCACGGTTTCCGAATCAACGACCGTAAAGCCGGCCATTTGCGCCGCTTCCTTCTGCCGGTCGTCGATCCAGTGCGCGGGCAGGCCGAAGGCCGGGTCGGTCGTGGGGGTGCCGATGAGCGGTGTGGTGATGCCGCCGGGGTTGATCGCCAGGAACATGCCGGGGAAGGCCTCGCCTTCGCCCACCACCACGCCGCGCAGCGTGATGCGGTAGCCGCTGGGCTTGAGTTCCAGGTTGTCGCGCACGTGCACGGCCGGGGGCAGGAAGCCCACTTCCTGCGCAAACTTGCGGCGCACGCCCTTGATGCGGGTCAGCAGGTCGCCCTGGCGGCTCTTGTCCACCAGCGTGATCAGGCGGTAGCCCAGCTCCAGGCCCAGCAGGTCCACGGGCTGCAGGTCGTCCCAGGTGGCTTCGCCGTCGGTGGCCACGGGGGGCGGTGGGGGGGCTTCCTCGGGGACCTGCTGGCGCTGGTACAGGGTCCAGGCCCAGTAGCCCAGGGCGCCACCGGTCACCAGGAACACCAGGTGGGGCATGCCGGGGATCAGGCCGAGCAGAATCAGGATGCCGGCCGTGACGCCGAGCACGCGGGGCGACATGAACAGCTGCTGCACGATCTGGCGGCCCATGTCCTGTTCCTTGCCCACGCGCGAGATCACCATGGCGGCGGCCACCGAGATCAAGAGGCCTGGGATCTGGGCCACCAGGGCGTCACCGATGGCCAGCAGGATGTAGCTGTCGGCGGCCTGCTTGGCCGAGAGGTCGTGCTGCAGCACGCCGATAGCGAAGCCGCCGATGATGTTGATCAACAGGATCAGGATGCCGGCGACGGCATCGCCGCGCACGAACTTGGAGGCACCGTCCATCGAGCCGAAGAAGTTGGCTTCCTCGGACACTTCGGCGCGGCGGCGCTTGGCTTCCTTCTCGTCGATCAGGCCGGCATTGAGGTCGGCGTCCACCGCCATCTGCTTGCCGGGCATGGCGTCCAGCGTGAAGCGGGCCGAGACTTCGGCGATGCGCTCGGCACCCTTGGTCACCACCACGAAGTTGATCACCACCAGGATCGCAAACACGATCAGACCCACGGCGAAGTTGCCGCCGATCAGGAAGTGGCCGAAGGCCTCGATCACGGCGCCCGCGGCACCCGGGCCGGTGTGGCCTTCCAGCAACACCACGCGGGTGGAGGCCACGTTCAGCGACAGGCGCATCAGCGTGGTCAGCAGCAGCACCGAGGGAAAGGCCGCGAAGTCCAGCGGCCGGACCATGTAGGCCGAGACCATCATCACCATCAGCGCCACGGCGATGTTCAGGGTGAAGAAGGTGTCCAGCATCCAGGGCGGGATGGGCAGCACCATCAGCGCCAGGATGGCCACCACCAGCAGCGGCGCCGACATGCCCTGCAGGGCGGAGCTGTTGCTGCCTGCCCATTGCCGAAGGGAGTTCAAGTTGTTCATGGCGCGGTGCCTTGCACGGTGGACGGGGAGGGCTTGTTCAGCGGATCGAGCTCAGGCGGGACATGGGGGTCGACCAGCGCATCGGGCATCTGCCCCTCGCCGCGCAGCGCGGCCTTGAGGCGGTACACATAGGCCAGCACCTGGGCCACCGCGGCGTACAAGGTGGCGGGAATGGCCTGGTCGATCTCGGCGTGGGCGTACAGGGCGCGGGCCAGCATGGGCGACTGCAGCACCGGCACGTCGTGGGCCTTGGCCAGGTCGCGGATGCGCATGGCGACCAGGTCGGTGCCGCGCGAAATCACCTGCGGGGCGGCCATGGTCTTGTCGTCGTACTTCAGCGCCACGGCGTAGTGGGTGGGGTTCATCACCACGAAGTCCGCCTTGGGAACGGCGGCCACACTGGCGCCATCGGCCATTTCGCGCTGCTTCTGGCGGATGCGGCCCTTGGTGTGCGGGTCGCCATCGGATTCCTTGTGCTCCTGCTTGACCTCTTCGTGCGACATCTTCAGGCGCGACTTGAAGAAGAAGGCCTGCAGCGGCACGTCGATCAGCGCCGCCATGAAGACCACCAGCAGCATCAGGCTGACGCCGGAGACCAGCCATTCGGACATCTGGCGGATGGCCATGGGAGAGGGCTGCAGCACCAGCATGGCCACGCGCTCGATGCTGCCTGCCATGTAGTGCCAGGCCACGGCGGAGATGATGGCCGTCATCAGGACCATCTTGGCCACGTTGGCCATCTGCTGCTTGGAGAACAGGTTCGCCACCCCCGACAGGGGGTTCAGGCGGTTGAACTGGGGGCTGATGGGCTTCATGCTGAAGATCCAGCCGCCGGCGCCGATGGCGCTGAGCAGTGCGGCGCCACTGGTGAGCAGCGCAAACACGGTGCTGGCGACCAGGCCCACGATGACCATGGTGCGCAGGCGGTCCAGCATGGTGGTGGGCGCCATCACCGTGTTGGAGTTGAACACCAGCTGGTGGCTCATCGCCTGCTGCAGGTGTTCCATGAGTGTCGGGGCCAGGACCAGCATGGCGCCACCGCCCGCGCCCAGGATGGCCAGGTGCGACAGGTCGCGCGAGCGCGCACCTTGTCCGTCCTCGCGCGCTTTCTGCAGCTTGCGTTCGGACGCCGGTAGGCTTTTTTCTTGGCTGGATTCCATGATGGCGTGACAACTTGTGTCCTGCCATTGTCGTGAGCGACCCGGAAATCTAAAGACGGATAAAGGGCGGCTGCAGGCCCCTTTTCCCTCGTACCTGTTCAGTGGCGCCGCGCGGCGCGGAGTGCGCGGGCATCGGCTGGCGCTGCTGCGCCGGGCCGGTAGAAAGCCGGGGTCAGAAGCCCAGGCTGGCCAGCAGGTCGTCCACCTGGGACTGGTCGGTCACGACGTCGGGGGTGTTGTCCGGGTCCACCACGGGGCCGGCGAGGTGCTCGCGCGGGGGCTCCACCAGCGCGGCGGGCACGTTGGCGGTGGGCGGAGCGGTCTGGATCAGCAGTTGGACCAGTTGCTCCTCGATGGTGGCAGCCAGGTTGACCACCCGGGCGATCACCTGGCCCGTGAGGTCGTGGAAATCCTGCGCCATCATGATTTCGGTCAGGTGCGTATCGGCTTCCCTGGTGACGCGTTCCACGTCGGTCAGGAAGTTCATGATCTCGCCCTTGGCCACGGCGGCAACGGGGTCTTTCACCAGGGAGGTCACCACGCGGCGCGTCTCGGCCGCGATGAAGTCGTGCTGGGCCTTGGCCTGTTCGACCCGAGTGAGCACCTTTTCGGCCGCTTCGCCCGTCAGGCGGGCGATGTAGGACAGGCGGCTCTGGGCGTCCGGAAGCTCACCCATGGATCCGCGCAGCTTGTCTGCATAGCCCAGCTCGTTGAGCGAATCGTGCAACTGGCGGGTCAGCAGACCGATCTTGTGGTGAACGTCGGCCGTGGGCTCACCCTGGGGGGCGTCAGGTGTTTCCATGGCGTCACATTCCCATTTTCTTGAGGATCAGCAGGACCTTTTCCTCCAGCGTGGCCTTGGTGAAGGGCTTGACGATGTAGCCGGCAGCTCCGCCCTGGGCGGCCGCGACGATGTCTTCCTTGCGGGCTTCGGCGGTCACCATCAGTACCGGAAGGTGCTTGAGCTTGTCGTCTTTCTTGATTTCCGCGAGAAGCTGGAAACCATTCATGTTGGGCATGTTGATGTCCGTCACCACGAAGTCAAACTTGCTGTTGCGCAGTTTGTTCAAGGCGGCGACGCCGTCCTCGGCCTCGTCGGCGTCGGCAAATCCGCTCTCCTTGAGCAGATTGCGGACGATGCGCCGCATGGTGGAGAAGTCGTCAACGATCAAGAAGCGAAGGGCTGTGGTCACGTGGGACCCTTTCGGTCGAAATAGGCTGGTTGTATTGTCAAGTGTGGCAGGTTTGGTGACAAGTCGTAACGATCACCTGCCAGTCGTTGGATTTTCGCGCTTTTCCGTCGGCACTTCTGGAGTGGTGGCCGCGGGAGTCCCCTTGCCCAGGAGGCGTTCTTCGGCCTCGCGGGTCAGCACCGTGATGGTAATACGGCGATTGGCGGGTGCGCGTGGATTCGTGGGTTCGAGAAGATCGCTGGCGGCCAGGCCCACCACGCGGCCCAGCTTGGCGTCGGGCATGCCGGCAGACACCAGCTCGCGGCGCGAGGCGTTGGCCCGGTCTGCCGACAATTCCCAGTTGCTGTAACCGCGCTCGCTGTTGCCATAGGGGACGGCATCGGTGTGGCCGGCCAGGCTGATGCGGTTTTCCACCCCGCCCAGCGCGGCGCCGATCTCGCGCAGGATGTCGCGCATATAGGGTTTCACCAGCGCACTGCCGCTGTCGAACATGGGGCGATTCTGGTCGTCCACGATCTGGATCTGCAGCCCGTCGGGCGTGACATCGATGCGGATCTGCGACTTGTACTCGTTCAGGCGCGGGTTTTCGGTGATCAGGGCATCGATCTTGGCCTGCAGCGCCTTGATGCGCTCCTGGTCCTGCTTGGCGCGCTCGGCGCGTGCGTTGTCGATGCTGGCGCGGCGGTCCTTGTCGGGGTCGGAGTCGGAACGGCGCACCTGGCCGTGCACCTTGGACAGGTCGTTGCCGCCGCCCGGGATGACGCTGGAGCTGTTGCCGGCGCCGTCGCCGCCGGTCATGGCCACCTTGAGCGGCGAGGCGAAGTAGGCCGAAATACCCTGCAGCTCCCCCTTGGCAGTGGAGCCCAGCAGCCACATCAGCAGGAAGAAGGCCATCATGGCCGTCACGAAGTCGGCATAGGCGATCTTCCAGGCGCCGCCATGGACGGCATGGCCGCCCTTCTTGACGCGCTTGATGATGATCGGCTGGAGCTTCTTTTCTGCCATGGTGGTGGGTGCTTACTTCTTGCCCTTCACGTGTCCCTCAAGTTCCGCGAAGGTCGGCCTGTCGGTGGAGAACAACACCTTGCGGCCAAACTCGATGGCGGTGGCGGGGTTGTAGCCCTGCATGCTGGCCAGCAGCGTGGACTTGATGCACAGGAATTCCTTGGCGGCATCTTCGGTCTTTTGTTCCATCAGTCCGCCCAGGGGTTCCACGAAGCCGTAGGCCAGCAAGATGCCCAGGAAGGTGCCGACCAGGGCCGAGGCGATCATGCCGCCCAGCACCGAGGGGGGCTGCCCCACCGAGCCCATGGTGTTCACCACCCCCAGCACGGCGGCCACGATGCCGAAGGCGGGCAGGGCGCCGGCCAGCCGGGCGATGGCCGCCACCGGGGCATGGGCCTCCTGGTGGTGGGTGTCGATCTCGTTGTCCATCAGGGCCTCGATCTCGTGGGAGTTGAGGTTGCCCGAGACCATCATGCGCAGGTAGTCGGTGGTGAACTCGATCACATGGTGGTCGCTGCCCACCGTGGGGTACTTCTTGAAGATCTCCGACTCATGGGGGGTTTCCACATCCTTTTCGATCGCCATCAGGCCTTCCTTGCGGGCCTTCTGCAGGATGTCGTAGAGCATGGCCAGCAGTTCCATGTAGCGCGCCTTGGTGTACTTGGAGCCCTTGAGGGCGGCCGGGACGGCCTTGAGCGTGGCCTTGAGCACCTTGGGCTGGTTGTTCACCACGAAGGCGCCCATGGCGCTGCCGCCAATGGTGATGAGCTCGAACGGCAGGGCCTTCAGGATCACCTGGATGTTCCCGCCGTGCACAATGTACACACCGAAGATGCAGACCATGCTGACGACGTAGCCAATGATGACGAACATGCTGATTCAGTTTGTTTTTGGCGGGCGCCAGGCGGGGCTGGGGCGGTTGCGGTGGAAACACGGCACCAGGCCGTATCGCTGGTTTCACTGTATCTGATTGTGCGCGAACCAGTCCCGCGAGCAAGCGGTAAAGCGCCCATCACTTCGCCCGGTTGGGCGGGTTGCGTGGTTTTTCCGTCGGTTTTCCCGATTTCGGAAACTCCGGCAGTGTTTATGCTGCGCAATAGTAGGGCTTTCACACGGCAGTTTCGGCAAGACCCCATGGACACAGGTGATCTACATATGAAGACAGGCCAGCATACCCACGCGGCATTGGAGTGCCGACCATGAAGGCCGTGTTGCTGGCCGGGGGCCTGGGCACCCGCATCTCCGAAGAGTCGCATCTGCGCCCCAAGCCCATGATCGAGATCGGCGGGCGCCCCATCCTGTGGCACATCATGAAGACCTATGCCGCCCATGGGGTCAATGACTTCATCATCTGCCTGGGTTACAAGGGCTACATCATCAAGGAGTACTTCGCCAATTACTTCCTGCACATGTCGGACGTGACCTTCGACATGGCCGAGAACCGCATGGAAGTGCACCACCGCCATGCCGAGCCCTGGCGCGTGACGCTGGTGGACACCGGCGAGTCCACGCTGACGGGGGGGCGCCTCAAGCGCGTGCGCGAGTACCTGCCGACGGGCGAGCCCTTCTGCTTCACCTATGGCGACGGGGTGGCCGACCTCGACATGGCCGCCCAGTTCGCCTTCCATGCCGCGCATGGCAAGCTGGCCACGGTGACGGCGGTGCTGCCCCCCGGCCGCTATGGCGCCCTGGTGCGCGATGGCGATGGCAAGGGCGAGGGCGTGAGCGGCTTCGTCGAGAAACCGCGCGGCGATGGTGGCTGGATCAATGGAGGGTTCTTCGTGCTGTCGCCCGAGGCGCTGGACCGCATCGAGGGCGATGCCACGCCCTGGGAGGCGGCGCCCATGGAGAGCCTGGCGCGCGATGGCGAGCTGATGGCGTTCGAACACCACGGCTTTTGGCAGCCTATGGACACGCTGCGCGAGAAGAACCTGCTCGAAGAGCTCTGGCAGAGCGGCCGCGCGCCCTGGAAGTGCTGGTGAGCATGGCATTGCCCGACCCCCACTTCTGGCGCGGCAAGCGCGTGCTGCTCACGGGGCACACGGGCTTCAAGGGCAGCTGGCTGGCCCTGTGGCTGCAGCGCCTGGGCGCGCAGGTCACCGGCATGGCCCTGCCGCCGGCCACCGAGCCCAGCCTGTTCGCACTGGCCGGCGTGGCGCAGGGCATGGACAGCCATCTCGGCGACGTGCGTGATGCGGCGGCCACGGCGGCCCTCATCCAGGCGGCCCGCGCGGACATCGTGCTGCACCTGGCGGCACAGGCGCTGGTGCGGCCCAGCTATGCCGCACCGCTCGATACCTATGCCACCAACGTCATGGGCACGGCCCATGTGCTCGATGCACTGCGCGGCCTGGCCGGCGTGCGCGTGGCGCTGGTGGTGACCACCGACAAGGTCTACCGCAACCGCGAATGGGTCTACCCCTACCGCGAAGACGATGCGCTGGGAGGGCACGACCCCTACAGCGCCAGCAAGGCCGCGGCGGAGATCGTGACCGCCAGCTACCGCGATGCCTTCCTGTCCGCGCAGGGTGTGGCCGTGGCCACCGCCCGTGCCGGCAACGTGATCGGCGGCGGCGACTGGGCACCGGAGCGCCTTCTGCCCGATGCCGCTGCCGCCTGGTCGGCCGGCCAGACCCTGGTGCTGCGCAATCCCCATGCCACGCGACCCTGGCAGCATGTGCTGGAACCGCTGGCCGCCTACCTGCGCCTGGCCCAGGTGCTGTGGGAACAGCCCGGGCATGCCGGCGCCTACAACTTCGGCCCGGCGCCCCAGGATGCGGCCACGGTGGGCCGCGTCATCGAGATGGCGCGGGCCGCCTACCCTGCGGCCCCCGTGCGCTACCAGAGCGATGCGAGGAACCCCCATGAGGCGGGCCTGCTGGCCCTGGACACTGCGCTGGCGCGCAATCGGCTGGAGATTGCCCCCTGCTGGGCCCTGCCCGAGGCCGTGGGCCGCACCATGGCCTGGTACCGGGACCACCACGCGGGCGCCGATGCCCGTGCCCTGTGCGTGGCCGACATCCAGGCGTATGAACAGGCCTGCCGTGGTGCCAGCAGCACCTCCCCGGAGGTTGTAGCGTGAGCCGTTTCACCGTGGAGCCCACGCCGCTGGCAGGCCTGGTGGGCGTGCAGCGCCAGCCGCTCCCGGACAGCCGGGG
>NZ_AKJX01000090.1 GCF_000276605.1 Acidovorax sp. CF316
GGCTGCTGCTCCTGCCGCAGCTCCGGCAGCACCGCCCAAGCCTGCCCGCCCCGTGGTGGCCGTGCGTGGCGACGACCGCCCCGGCATGAAGAAGGATGCGCCTGCGGCCCCAGGCCGTGGTGGACGCCCTGGCGAGCGCCGCGATGGCGGCCGCGGTGATGCAGCAGGCCGTGGCGGCCCGCGCGATGGCCGTCCTGGCGATCGCGGTGCAGACCGTGGCGGTGACCGCGGTGGTCGCTTCGGTGACCGCCCAGCCTATGAAGACCGTGGCCCGCGTCTGGGTGACACGGCCTTCCGCGCCCAGCGCGACGCCATGGAGCATGCCCAGCTGGCGCTCAAGAAGCTGGCGGCGCAGGCCCATGGCGAGGCGCTCACGCAACTGCTGTCGGCCTGGGAAAAGCGCGATGCGGCGCAGGTGCCGAGCACGCAGGACCTGGGTGGCCGCGTGACGCCGGCCGTGCGCACGGCCTGGACGCAGGCCCTGACGGCCGCGCCCAAGGGCGATGCCGCCGAAGCCCTGCTGCGCCTGGAGATGGCGGCCGAGGTTCCTACACCGGCCGAGCACATCTCTGCACGCCGCCTGCTGCAACTGCAACTGCTCACGCGCCGCAATGACCCGGCACCCGACCAGACCTGGGGCCAGGATGCCGCCCGCGTGCTGGCCAGCGCCAGCGATGCGGCCACGGCCCGCCGTCTGCAGAACGTGCTGAAGAACCTGCTGCGCAAGTAGCAAGCAAGAGGGTGCGGGGCTGCTGCCCCGCGCGCTTGCATGGCGCGCCTTCGCGTGCATGCCTTCGGGTATGGCTGCGAAGGCGCGTTGTTTTTGGCGGGTGCTGCGACAGAGCGGCTGGGTGCAGGGCCCGAGCCTTGGCGAGGGAGGGGCCTCAAGTCGCGCCGCAAAACAAAAAAGCCGTTGCGAATGCAACGGCTTTTTATGTGTTTGGTGCCCAGGAGAGGACTCGAACCTCCACGATGTTACTCGCTAGTACCTGAAACTAGTGCGTCTACCAATTCCGCCACCTGGGCTTTCAGATCAGATTTGAATTATAGAACGTTTTTTGGGGCCGCCAGGAAAGTTGCCCACTTTTTTGAAAATAGTTGGTGGCTTGCGCTGTGCCGCGAGCGGTTGCAGCGGGGTGCCGGAGGGTGCTCGTGCCGCACGTGAGCGCGAAGAGGGCACATGATTGCCGCGGTTCCGTCCTGGTGCCACCTCGCGCCGACGATGCCGCAAGGGGCAGGGCGGAAAATAAAAAAGCCGCTGTGGGTACAGCGGCTTCGATATTTTGAAAACCATCACCGGTTCTCGTTAAACTTGGTGCCCAGGAGAGGACTCGAACCTCCACGATGTTACTCGCTAGTACCTGAAACTAGTGCGTCTACCAATTCCGCCACCTGGGCATTTCAGGAAAGACTCAGATTGTATATCAAAAAATCCACCCCCGGCGCTACCGCTGCACATTTGTCGGACGAAATTGAAGGAAGCGTGCAGGGGCACCGTGATGGCCATGGTTTCGTCGTGCGTGATGACGGCGAAGGCGACATCTACATCCCCCCCAACGAGATGCGTGCCGTGCTGCACAAGGACCGCGTGCGCGTGCGCATCGTGCGCCAGGACCGCCGCGGCCGTCCCGAAGGCCGCGTGGTCGAGATCATCGAGCGCCCGCCCCAGCCCATCATCGGCCGCCTGCTGCAGGAAAGCGGCGTGTGGCTGGTCGCACCCGAAGACAAGCGCTACGGCCAGGATGTGTTGATCCCCAAGGGCGCCACCGGCGCCGCCAAGCCCGGCCAGGTGGTGGTGGTCGAACTGACCGAACCGCCGGCCCTGTTCGGCCAGCCCGTGGGCCGCATCACCGAAGTGCTCGGCGAGGTCGATGACCCGGGCATGGAGATCGAGATCGCGGTGCGCAAGTACGGCGTGCCGCACGAGTTCTCGGCCGAGTGCCTGGCCCAGGCCAAGGAGCTGCCGGACAAGGTGCGCGCGCAGGACAAGAAGCGCCGCGTCGACCTGACCGACGTGCCCCTGGTCACCATCGACGGCGAGGACGCGCGCGACTTCGACGATGCCGTGTACTGCGAGCCTGCGCGCGTGGGCCGCGGCAAGGGCTGGCGCCTGCTGGTGGCCATCGCCGACGTGAGCAACTATGTGGAGACCGGCAGCGCCATCGACATCGATGCCTACGACCGCGCCACCAGCGTGTACTTCCCGCGCCGCGTGATCCCCATGCTGCCCGAGAAGCTGTCCAACGGCCTGTGCTCGCTCAACCCCGATGTCGAGCGCCTGTGCATGGTCTGCGACATGCTGGTCAACGCCAAGGGTGAGGTGCATGCCTACCAGTTCTACCCGGCCGTGATGCACAGCCATGCCCGCTTCACCTACACCGAGGTGGCGGCCATCCTGGCAAACACGCGCGGGCCCGAGGCCAGCAAGCGCAAGGAGCGGATCCCCGACCTCCTCAACCTGCACGACGTGTACCGTGCGCTGCTGGTGGCACGCCGCCAGCGCGGCGCGGTGGACTTCGAGACCACCGAGACGCAGATCATCTGCGACGAGAACGGCCGCATCGAGAAGATCGTGCCGCGCACCCGCAACGATGCGCACAAGCTCATCGAAGAGGCCATGCTGGCCGCCAACGTCTGCAGCGCCGATTTCATCGCCCAGGGCGGCCAGCCCGGCCTGTTCCGCGTGCACGAAGGCCCCACGCCCGAGAAGCAGGAGATCCTGCGCAACTACCTCAAGGCCATGGCCGTGGGCATGACCATCGGCGACGATCCCAAGCCCTCGGAGTTCCAGGCCATCGCCGAGGCCACCAAGGACCGGCCCGACGCCCAGCAGATCCACACCATGCTGCTGCGCTCCATGCAGCAGGCCATCTACACGCCCGTCAACAGCGGCCACTTCGGCCTGGCATTCGAGGCGTATACCCACTTCACCAGCCCCATCCGGCGCTACCCCGACCTGCTGGTGCACCGCGTGATCAAGGCCATTCTGGGCAAGACGCAGTACAAGCTGCCTTCGCTGCCCACGCCGGGCGAGGCCCATGCCAAGCTGGCCAAGCGCCTGGCATCGCGCGTCGCGGCGCCCGGCATGAAGCCGCGCAAGGATGTGAAGCCCCCGAGCCGCGAGGTCCAGGCCTGGGAGGCCGCGGGCCTGCACTGCAGCGCCAACGAACGCCGCGCCGACGAGGCCAGCCGCGACGTGGAGGCCTGGCTCAAGTGCAAGTACATGCGCGAGCACCTGGGCGAGGAATACAGCGGCGTGGTCAGCGCGGCGACGAGCTTCGGCATCTTCGTCACGCTCGATGCCATGTACGTCGAGGGCCTGGTGCACATCACCGAACTTGGTGGCGAGTACTACAAGTTCGACGAGGCGCGCCAGGAGCTGCGCGGCGAGCGCACCGGCATCCGCTACGCCATCGGCGCGCGGGTGCGGGTGCAGGTCAGCCGCGTGGACCTCGACGGCCGCAAGATCGACTTCCGCCTGGTGCGCGAGGGCGAAGAACTCGTGGGCCGCGCGCTCAAGGACAAGGGCGTGTCGCAGGATGGCTCCGGTGGTTCCGGCAAGGGCCCGCGCAAGGGGGGCGGCGGCGGTGGCCGCTCCAAGCCGAAGGCGGCCGATCCCTCGGCCACCGAGATGGCATCGCTCACGCGCGAGCGCGCGGCGCGTTCACCGATCCAGGAGCTCAAGGCCTCGGTGAAGAAGGCTGCCGCCAAGGGCAAGCCTGGCAGCAAGGGGCGCAAGCCGCGCCGCGGCTGAGGCCTGGGGCACTCCGATGAACCGAACAGCCCGCGCCTGCGCGGGCTGTTTTTTTTCAGGGCCGTGCGGCGCGCTGGTCCGGGCCCTGCGGTGCGGTCTGTTGCAGGAACGCGAGGTAGCGCTGCGCCGTGTCGGCCGGGGCTTCCATCATGGGCAGGTGGCCGATGCCTGGCAGGGGCTCGATGCGTGCCTGGGGCAGCAGCGCGGCCAGGGCCTGGGTGCCCGAGATGTCGAACACGCGGTCCTGCTCGCCCCACAGCGCCAGCGCGGGCTGCTGCAGCCCTGCCAGCCGCTGCCCCAGCAGGTAGCGGTCCTTGAGCTGGGCATCCCACAGCCGCGTGTTGGATGCCGCGTTGCGCGCCGCTGCCTGCTCGGTGGCGTGCAGGATGGGGTAGGGCAGGAAGGGGCGCTTCTCGAACACCAGCGCCATCATGGCCTCGAAGGCGGCGGCATCGGGGGCTACCAGCGGGCGCTGCCCGGCATCGATGAGCTGGTCCATCCGGCTGGGCCGGGGCGAGCGCAGCCCGTGCGGGGCACCGATGAATGCCACGCTGGCCACGCGCTCCGGGTGCTCGCGCGCCAGCAGTGCCGCGATGGTGCCGCCCATGGAGTTGCCAGCCAGGTGGGCTTTTTCGATGCCCCAGGCATCCATGAGTGCGACCAGCCGCGCGACGTGGGCCGCGTAGTCGTAGGGCAGGGCTTCGTCGCGCGTGCTCTCGCCAAAGCCTGGCAGGTCCGGCACGACCACGCGGTGGGTGGCAGTGAGCGGGCGTGCAAAATCCGCCCAGTGGTCTTTCTCCGCAAAAATGCCATGCAGCAGGATGACGGGGAGCCGGCCACCGGCCGGCGCAGCGCTGCTGTCCAGGTAGTGCACTTCGTGCCCGTTGATGCGGGTCGTGTGGGCGGCCAGGCCCGACAGCTGGCGGTTGAGTTGCAGCAAGGGCTGTTGGAACAGGGCCGGTGCAGCGTAGTAGAGCGCGGTGGTGGCCAGCACCAGTGCTGCCGCGGTAAAAAGGACAATGCGCTTCAAGAACAGGTCTCCGGTGGGTGGGGATCGATGAAGGCTACCGGGAGCATGGTTTGAAGACTTGCATGTTTGGGCTGCGCCAGTGAACAGCACGCTGACCCTGGGGGGCGACCGGGCCCTGTATGTGGGCGGCTTGCCGCCCACGGGTTGGCATGGGCATGCGGCGCCGGTGCTGTTGATCGGCCTGTCGGGCCGCTTCGCCCTGCATTTGGAGGGCGGGCGGGTGGAGCGCTGCCACAGCGCCCTGGTCGATGCCGGCGTGCAGCACCTGCTGGACCCCTGCGGCGAGCAGGTGGCGCTGATGTACCTGGAGCCCGACTCGCACGAGGCGCGCAGCCTGCGCCAGCCCTTTGCCGTGCACGGTGGCGTGATCCCGGACGTGGCCATCCCGGTGCGCTCGCGCAGCGCCATGGACGCCTACCTGCACCACTTCGATCTGCCGTCGCTGCTGCGGCTGCGCTGCGACCCCGGCAGGCCGCTCGATGTGCGCGTGCAGCGCAGCCTGCAGTGGCTGCGCCACCCCGGCGAGGCGCGGCTCGGGCGCGACGGCCTGGCATCGGGCGTGCAGTTGTCGGCATCGCACTTCAACCATTTGTTCCGGGCCGAGATGGGCGTCAGCTTGCGCAGCTACCGGGTGTGGTCGCAGGTGCGCCTGGCGATGGCGGGGCTGGCGACCAGCCCGCGCCTGACCGATGCCGCCCTGCACGGTGCCTTCAGCGACTCGGCCCACTTCAGCCGCATGTTCCGCCAGACCTTCGGCATGACGCCGTCGAGCGTGCTCAAGCCCCTGAAGGAAGTGCGGCTGGTGCCCTGAGCCCCGGCATCCCTTGCTTCTTCAGGGTGCGATGCGCCGGGCCAGTGCGCTGGCCGTGAGGGCTTGTCCGGCGGGCCACAGGTCCGCCGCCAGGCCATGGGCGTAGACCGCCTCGCTGGCGGCGCGCAAGGCGCCGGCACCCGCGGCCAGGCGGGCGCCCACCATGCCGGCCAGCACGTCGCCCGTGCCGGCGGTGGCCAGCCGGCCGTTGCCCGTGGGGTTGATGGCAGGCACGCGGTCGGCCGCGCTCACCACCGTGCCCGAGCCCTTGAGCACGGCCACGCAGTTGAACTGGGCGGCCAATTGCTGGGCGGCATCCAGCCGGTCGGCCTGCACCTCGGCGGTGGTCAGGCCCAGCAGGCGTGCGGCCTCCAGCGGGTGCGGGGTGAGCACGGTGGGCTGGCCGTGCTGGCCGCGCGCCACCACCAGGGCGTGCAGCGCGGCATCGCGCGCGATGAGGTTCAGGGCATCGGCATCGAGCACCAGGCGCGCCGCACGCGTGATCACCTCGCGCAGCACGCTGCCCACGGCCTCGCCGCCACCGCAGCCGCAGACCACGGTGAGCTGGCCCAGTTCCAGCGCGCCAAAGCGGCGCAGCATCAGCTCGGGCTGCTGCAGGTCCACCTCCATGTGGCCGGCATCCAGCAGGGCCACCAGCACACGGCCCGCGCCCTGGTGCAGGGCGGCCGATGCGGCCAGCAGGGTAGCACCCGCCATGCCCATGCCGCGCAGGGCCAGGCCTTCGCCGCCCACCACGGCCACGTCGCCATGGCTGCCCTTGTGGCTGGCATGTGCGCGCGGCGCGGGCAGGGGCGGGCCGGTGAGCCAGGCATTGGGGGGCTCGTGGCCGGGCGCCACGCCCAGGTCGTCGAGCCACACGCTGCCCGCTGCATCGCGCCCGGCTGCCGTGAACAGGCCGGGCTTGAGCGTGAGCAGGCTCAGCGTGTGGCGTGGCGAGGGCGTGTGGTGCAGCAGGGCATCGGGCGCCAGGCCCGGGCCGAACTGGCCGGTGTCCGCACCGAGGCCTGAGGGCAGATCCACCGACAGCACCGGTGCCGGGCTGGCCTGCAGTTGCCGCAGGCAGGCCAGCAGGCGTTCGTTGGGGGCGCGCGGTGCTGCGTTCGCTGCCGGGGTGGTGATGCCGATGCCCAGCAGGGCGTCGATGCACAGGTCCGCCCCGGTGAGATCGGTGGGGGCTGCATCGGCCCATTCCACGCCGGCGGCCAGGGCCCGTTCCCACGACTGGCGCGCGTCGGGCGGCGCGGTCTCGGACGTGCCCAGCCAGGTCACCACCACGCGGCGCCCGGCCAGGCGCAGGTGCATGGCGGCCTCCAGGCCGTCGCCGCCGTTGTTGCCCGCGCCGCAGGCGATCCACACCGTGCGCGCATGGGGTGCCAGGGCCTGCGCCAGCCGGGCCACGGCCAGGCCGGCGCGCTGCATCAGCGTATGGGGCGGCAGGCCGGCAGCGGCTTCGCGCTCGATGCGGCGGGTGGCGGCGGTGTGGTGCAGGGCATGGGGGTGCCCGGGGGTGATGCGGTGCATGCGCGCATTGTGCGCCGTCAGGGCCATGGGCGGGTCTGCCTGCGCCGAGGGCGGTCGGTCCCAATGTGTGGCATCGTACGCCTGCTGAGGCTATGGCCGCGCTGGAGGAACTGGAAGAAACGGCCAGGCTCTGGCGGCTCTCGGGGGTCGCCTGCACCCGTCTTGGGGGTGGCGAACTGGCCGGTCTGCAAACTGCATTGGGAGCCCTCTGGTGACGACAACCCTTCCCTTGAGAACCTTTGGCCTGGCGGCGCACCGCCTGCACCGCTCGACCGCAGATGGCGGCCTGGCCCGATGGGCCGCGGCGTCGCGGTCGGTGCTGCAGGAGCTCCAGCTGGGTGTTGCCGCCGTGGGAGGATCGGCCGACGCCATCGAGCAACTGGCCCTGGCCGAGCACTTTCCGCGCCTCATGCGCCTGCCCTATGGGCGCGAAGGCGGCGTGATGCGCATGGTCTCGCGCATCGCGGGCGGCGTGCATACCGAGCAGGAGCTGGCCGGCGCCATCTACCTGCTGGACCCGCTCGACCCCTCGTCCCTGTACCCCGAGGCGCAGGCCCTCAAGCGCCAGTGCATATCGCATGGCAAGCCCCTGCTGCTGACCGTGGCGGCGGCCGCCGAATGGGTGGCCGTGGAGGCTGCGCTCCAGGCCGGGGTCTCGCTGCGCCAGCGCCCGCCGGCCATGGTGCCCTTGATCGGGCAGCAGTCGCTGGCATTGATCGCCCATGACGCCCTCAAGTCGGCCATGGTGGACTTTGCGCACCGCCATTTCGACCTGCTCTCGCAAACGCAGGAGCGCTTTGCCACCGGCACCACGGGCGGGAGGCTCAACGAGATGGCCTGGTCACGCGGCTGGCCGCGCGAGCGGCCGTGGGTGCAGCCCCTGCGCAGCGGTCCGCTGGGCGGCGATGCGCAGATTGCCGAGCTGGTGCTCGACCAGCGCTGCGACAAGGTGCTGTTCTTCGAGGATGTGCATGTCGCGCGCCAGCACGAGGCGGACATCCAGCTGCTGGAGCGCGCGGTCTGCACCAAGAGCTTCGAGGCCGCCTGCTACCACACGCCGGCCATGGCCGATGCCTGGGCCCGCGCCTGGGCCTAGGCCTAGGCCGGCGCTCCCGTCCCGGCGGGGCTTATCCGAAGCGCCGCATCCCCAGTCCGTCCAGGTCCACGGCGGGGTTGCGCTGGGCCACCAGGTCGGCAATCGCGCGCGCGCTGCCGCTGGCCAGGGCAAAACCGCCCGTGCCGTGGCCGGTGTTGAGCCACAGGCCCGGCACGCCACTGGCGCCGATCACGGGCGCACCGTCGGGCAGCATGGTGCGCGCGCCGCGCCAGGCCTGCACGCCGGTGGACAGCTGTGCACCGCCCGGGAACCAGTCGTTGAGCGTGCGGTACAGGCGCGCCAGCGTGGGTGCATGGTGCTCGGCGTCGGCGCTGCCCAGCTCCGCCCCGCCGGCCACGCGCACGCGCAGGCCCAGGCGGGTGATGCTGATCTGCTGCTGCACATCGACCACGCTGGCCTGCGGGGCGTGCGTGTCCTCGCGCAGCGGTGCGCTGATGGAGTAGCCATGCACGGCCGTCATCGGCAGCCGCAGGCCGAAGGCGGGCAGCAGGGCGGCCGAGGCCATGCCGGCACACAGCACCACGGCATCGAAGCGCTGCGGCGTGGCCTCGCCAGCGAGCACCACGCCCGTGGGGCTGGTGGACAGGCGCTCCACACGCGTGCCAAAGGCGAAGTGCACGCCGCCGGCCTGCGTGCCCTGGCGCAGCAGCTGCGCAAACAGGCGGCAGTTGCCGGCGGCAGCGCCGGGCAGCGAGATGGCGCCGGCCAGCGGCGTTTCGGGGCACAGGCCGGGCTCGAGCTTCTGGGCGGCGGCGGCATCGATCTCCTGCACGGCCACGCCGGCATCGCGCAGGCACTGCAAGGCTGGCTGCAGGGCGGTGCGGTCCTGCTCGGTGCGCAGCAGCAGCAGGCGGCCGGGGCTGGCCTCGAAGTCGAGTTCGTGCTCGGAGGCGATCTGCAGCGTGCGTTCCAGGCTGTACTGCGCCAGCCGCTCGAGGGCGGTGGCCGGGCCGGGGCCGCGCCTGGCCAGGCGTTTCCATTGCCATAGCCAGGAGACGTCGGCGCGGCCGAAGCCCGGGCCCAGGCGCACCGTGGACTGCGCCCCCAGCAGGCGTGGGGCGGGCGCCATGCCCGGCAGTGACCAGGGGGTGGGCAGCACGGGGGCCAGCAGGCCGGCGGCGGCGAAACTGGCGTCCTCGGCAGCGGCGTTGCGCTGCTCGAGGACGGTGACCTCATGGCCGTCGCGGGCCAGTTCGTAAGCAGTGGTGACGCCGATGATGCCGGCGCCCACGATGGCAATCTTCATGGGTGGGAGTATGGGTTGCGTTGGCCGGTTTCCGGCGAACGCCGGTCGCTATTTTTCTTGTAGTGCTTTTTCGATCTGCAGGCTGGCGTTGAGAACGCCGTCGTCGCGCATCGCTCCCTGCCAGACCATCAGGCCGACCGGGAGTTCCCCCTGCACGTGGCAGGGCAGCGACAGTGCGCAGCCGTCCAGCAGGTTCACCAGGCTGGTGTTGCGCAGCAGCAGGGTGTTGACGCGGAAGAACTCTTCGTCGCGCTCGCTGCCCGGTGCCACGCTGGCGATGGTGGGCGCCGTGATCGGCACGGTGGGCGAGAGCAGGGCGTCGTAGCCGTCGATGGCGGCGTGCATGCGCTCCTGCCAGGCGCGGCGCATGCCGACGAGGGCGATGTACTCCCATGCCGCAAGCGTGGCGCCCTTTTCGATGCGGGCGCGCACCCGCGGGTCGTAGTGGTCGCCCTTGGCGGCCAGCAGTTCGCGGTGCCAGGCGTAGGCCTCGGGGGGTGAGAAGCCGTACGCGGGCTGCTGCGCCGCCTCGGGCAGGGCGATGGTGTCGATGCGCGCGCCGGCACTGCGCAGCGTGGCCAGGGTGCGCTCGAAGGCGCGGGCCACCGTGGCGTCCATGCCGTCCAGGAACAGGGTGGTGGGCACGGCCAGCCGGTAACCGGCCAGCGGGGCAGGGCTGCGCGTGACGCGCGTGGCCGACAGCAGCTCGTGCACCAGGATGGCATCGCGCACGCTGCGTGTCATGGCGCAGGCGGTGTCGAGCGTGGTGGACAGGGGTACCGCGCCCGTGGTGGGCACCAGGCGCTGCGTGTTCTTGAAACCCACGATGCCGTTCAGGGCCGCCGGGATGCGGATGGAGCCGCCCGTGTCCGAGCCCAGGCCCACGAAGGCCGCGCCCGTGGCCACGGAGACCGCTGCCCCCGAAGAGGAGCCGCCAGGCACGCGGGCTTCGCCGGGCAGGGCGCCAAAGCGCGCATCCCAGGCGGCGGGCGTACCGAAGTGGGGGTTCACCCCGACGCCGGAGAAGGCGAACTCAACCATGTTCGTGCGGCCGATGAGGCTGGCGCCGGCTGCCCGCAGCCGGGCAACTGCCGGGCTGTCCTGTTGCGCCGCGGGGCTGCCGGCGAGTGCGGTGGAGCCGGCCGTCGTGGCCTGGCCCGCGATGTCGAACAGGTCCTTGACCGAGACCGCCAGCCCGGCCAGGGGCTGGTCGATGGTGCCCGATTGCACCACGGTGGTGCGCGCAGTGTCGAAATGGGTCTGCAGGAAGGTGTGGGTGTTGGCCGGTGCCTGTGCTGCGGCGATGCAGCGTTCGAGTTCGGTGGCCGGGGTGCTGGCGCCTGCCCGCAGCGCCGAGCGGGTGGCAAGAAGGTCGGGACGCATGGGTGTGCTAGAATCCTTGGGTTTTGCTGGGAGCAGTAGCGCTTTGCGCGTGGCGGCTTGTAGCAAAACCAATCGCAAACCAGCCCTGTCAAGGTGTTGCAGCGGTCGTGGGAAACACGGCGTTGCAAATATTGGGGCTGATTTTAGACCTAACCTTTGGAGTATTTTTATGTCCGTTACCATGCGCGAAATGCTGGAAGCCGGTGTCCACTTCGGTCACCAAACCCGCTTCTGGAACCCCAAGATGGCCCCCTACATCTTCGGCCATCGCAACAAGATCCACATCATCAACCTGGAAAAGTCGCTGCCACTGTTCCAGGAAGCCCAGAAGTTCGCCAAGCAACTGGCTGCCAACCGCGGCACGATCCTGATGGTCGGCACGAAGCGCCAAGCCCGCGAAATCCTGTCCACCGAAGCGCAACGCGCTGGCGTGCCTTTCGTCGACCAGCGCTGGCTGGGCGGCATGCTGACGAACTTCAAGACCGTGAAGACCTCGATCAAGCGCTTGAAGGACATGAAGGCCCAGCTGGAAACCGGCCTGGACAGCCTGAGCAAGAAGGAACAGCTCACGTTCACCCGTGAGATCGAGAAGCTCGAGAAGGACATCGGCGGCATCCAGGACATGGCTGCACTGCCCGACGCCATCTTCATCATCGACGTGGGCTTCCACAAGATCGCCGTGGCCGAAGCCAAGAAGCTCGGTATCCCGCTGATCGGCGTGGTCGACACGAACCACTCGCCTGAAGGCATCGACTACGTGATCCCCGGCAACGACGACTCGGCCAAGGCTGTGACGCTGTACGCCCGCGGCATCGCTGACGCGATCATCGAAGGCCGTGCCAACGCAGTGAACGAAGTCGTCAAGGCCGCCACCGGCGAAAGCAGCGACGAATTCGTGGAAGTGCAAGAAGCCGCCGCCTGATAGCCCGGCTGCGCGATCCGTCGCGAACAAAAGCGGGGCTCTGTTGGCCCCCTTTTTTTTAGCCCGAATCTGAACCCACTGAACTGAACACCGAAGGAACAAAGATGGCTGCAATTACCGCAAGCATGGTTGCCGAACTGCGCGGCAAGACCGACGCCCCGATGATGGAATGCAAGAAGGCCCTGACGGAAGCCGACGGCGACATGGCCAAGGCCGAAGAGCTGCTGCGCGTCAAGCTGGGCACCAAGGCCGGCAAGGCCGCCTCGCGCATCACCGCCGAAGGCGTGGTCGCCAGCTTCATCAGCGGCACCACCGGCGCCCTGGTCGAAGTGAACAGCGAAACCGACTTCGTGAGCAAGAACGACAGCTTCATCGCACTGGCCAACGCCGCTGCCGAGCTGGTCGCCAAGCACAACCCCGCCGACGTGGCTGCCCTGGGTGCGCTGGCCTACGAGCAAGACAGCTTCGGCCCCACGCTGGAAGACGTGCGCAAGGGTCTGATCGGCAAGATCGGCGAGAACATGTCGTTCCGCCGCTTCAAGCAGTTCAGTGGCAGCAACAAGCTGGCCTCCTACCTGCACGGCACGCGCATCGGCGTGGTCGTCGAGTTCGAAGGCGACGAAACGGCTGCCAAGGACGTTGCCATGCACGTGGCCGCCATGAAGCCCGTGGCCCTGACCAGCGCCGACGTGCCTGCCGACCTGATCGAAAAAGAGCGCTCGGTGGCTGCTGCCAAGGCGGCTGAAGACAAGGCCAAGGCCGAAGCCGAAGGCAAGCCCGTGCAGTCCGACGAAATCGTCGCCAAGCGTATCGAAGGCGGCGTGCAGAAGTACCTCAAGGAAGTCTCGCTGTTCAACCAGGTCTTCGTGAAGGCTGCGGACGGCAAGCAGACCGTCGAGCAGATGCTCAAGGCCACCAACACCACCGTCAAGGGCTTCACCCTGTACGTGGTCGGCGAAGGCATCGAGAAGAAGGTCGACGACTTCGCAGCCGAAGTGGCCGCCCAGGTGGCTGCCGCCAAGGCCGCGGCCTGATCGCCGCCGACTCCCGCAACAACCCCACCAAAGCCCTGCACCACCTACCGGAGAAATTTCCCATGTCCAACGCTGCACCAGCCCACAAGCGCATCCTGCTCAAGCTGTCTGGTGAGGCGCTGATGGGGGACGACGCCTTCGGTATCAACCGCGCCACCATCGTGCGCATGGTGGAGGAGATTGCCGAAGTCACCCGCCTGGGCGTGCAGGTGGCGGTGGTGATCGGTGGGGGCAATATCTTCCGTGGCGTCGCGGGCGGCTCGGTCGGAATGGACCGGGCCACTGCCGACTACATGGGCATGCTGGCCACCGTGATGAATGCGCTGGCCCTGGCCGATGCGATGGACAAGCAGGGTTTGATCGCCCGCGTGATGTCCGCCATCGCCATCGAGCAGGTGGTCGAGCCCTATGTGCGCCCCAAGGCGCTGCAGTACCTTGAAGAGGGCAAGGTGGTGGTCTTTGCGGCCGGCACCGGCAACCCCTTCTTCACCACCGACACGGCTGCGGCCCTGCGCGGTGCCGAGATCGGTGCCGAGCTGGTGCTCAAGGCCACCAAGGTGGACGGCGTTTATACTGCCGACCCCCAGAAGGATCCCACGGCCACGCGCTACACGAAGCTCAGCTTCGACGAGGCCATGTCCCGCAACCTGGGCATCATGGATGCGACCGCCTTCGCCCTGTGCCGCGACCAGAAGCTGCCGGTGCGGGTGTTCTCGATCATCAAGCACGGTGCGCTCAAGCGCGTGGTGATGGGCGAGGACGAAGGCACGCTGGTCTACGCCTGATGACGATGCACGGGCCGGCTGCGCGCTGGCCCGTCTCTGGTCCGCCCCGAGGAGAAAAACATGACGATTGCCGACATCAAGAAGAACGCAGAGACCAAGATGGACCAGTCCATCATGGCCTTCAAGAACAACCTGCAGAAGATCCGCACGGGTCGTGCCAACCCGTCGCTGCTCGACAGCGTGCAGGTCGAGTACTACGGCTCCTTCGTGCCCCTGTCGCAGGTGGCCAACGTGGCGCTGATCGACTCGCGCACCATCAGCGTCCAGCCCTGGGAAAAGGGCATGGGCGCCAAGATCGAAAAGGCCATCCGCGAAAGCGACCTGGGCCTGAACCCGGCCTCCATGGGCGACCTGATCCGCGTGCCCATGCCGCCGATGAGCGAAGAGCGCCGCAAGGAAATGACCAAGCTGGCCCGCACCGAGGGCGAGAGCGCCAAGATCGCCATCCGCAACCTGCGCCGCGACGCCAATGAAGCCGTCAAGAAGCTGGTCAAGGACAAGCTGGCGTCCGAAGACGACCAGAAGCGCGCCGAAGCCGATGTGCAGAAGTTCACCGACCGGCACATTGCCGAAGTCGATGCGCTGGTGGCGGCCAAGGAACAGGAAATCATGGCGGTTTGAGCCCCGGTTCACGGGCTCGATCGTTCTACATGTCTGTACCGCAGGTGGTGCCACACCACATCGCCATCGTCATGGATGGCAACGGCCGCTGGGCCACGCGCCGCTTCCTGCCGCGCCTGGCTGGCCACAAGCAAGGGGTTGATTCACTGCGCCGCTGCGCTCGCGCCTGCGTGCAGCGCGGCGTGGGTGTGCTCACCGTCTTTGCCTTCTCTTCCGAAAACTGGAACCGCCCGGCCGAAGAGGTCTCCGGCCTCATGGAGCTCCTGGCCATGGCGCTGGCGCGCGAGGTGCCCCAGCTCCTGAAGGACGGCGTGCGCCTGTACTTCGTGGGCGAGCGCGCGGGCCTGTCGGCCAAGGTGCGTGACGGCCTGGCCCAGGCCGAGGCCGCCACGGCGCACAACACGCGCCTGGTGCTCAACGTCTGTTTCAACTACGGCGGGCGCTGGGACATCGCCCAGGCGGCTGCGGCCCTGGCTGCCAAGGGTGAGCCGATCACCGAGGCCAGCCTGAATGCGGCCATGGGCATGGCCCATGTACCCGATCCGGACCTCGTGGTCCGCACCGGCGGGGAGATGCGCATCAGCAATTTCCTGCTCTGGCAGGTGGCCTATTCCGAGCTGTTCTTCAGCGACCGGCTGTGGCCGGATTTCGACGAATCCGCACTCGACGAAGCCATTGCGGCTTACAGTGCGCGGGAACGCCGTTTCGGCAAAACCTCTGAACAGCTCCTGTCCGCGCATCCCGATCCGATGCCGGGCTGAAAGGCCCCATGCTCAAACAGCGCGTCATCACTGCCCTCGTCCTGCTGGCCATCCTGCTGCCAGCACTGTTCTACGGCTCGCCCCTGCCGTTCACCGTGGTGGTGCTGGTGCTCATGGCCGCCGGTGCCTGGGAGTGGGGTCGCCTGTGCGGCTTTGGCCAGGCCGGTTCGCTGGCCGTGGGCGCCACCTGCGTGGCACTGTGCCTGGGCTCGTGGGCGCTGGGCTGGCTCGCGCAGCCGCTGACCGTGCTGTGGGTCGTGGGCGGCGCCCTGTGGGTGCTGGGCACAGCCTGGCTGCTGCGCGCCGGCGTGCCCGGCTGGCCGCGGATTCCCGCCGCCGTGCGCTTGGTGGCCGGCGTGCTGGCCCTGTGGCTGGCCTGGCTCGCCGTGGTGCAGGCGCGCCACGTGGGCATCAATTTCCTGCTGTCGGTGCTGGTCCTCGTGTGGGTCGCCGACATCTTTGCCTATTTTGCGGGCCGCGCTTTCGGCCTGCGCTTCACCAAGGGCAAGCTGGCCCCGTCCATCAGCCCCGGCAAGAGCTGGGAGGGCGTGTGGGGCGGTTTGGCCGGCGTGCTGGTGCTCTCGTTCGCCTGGGTGGCGGCCGATGCCCACTGGCAGGCCGAGGTGCTCAGTTTCTACAGCAGCATGGCCCGCCAGGGCTGGTGGCTGCTGGTGGTGGCGGCGCTGTTCATGACGGCGATGAGCGTCAGTGGTGACCTGGTGGAATCGCTCATCAAGCGCAGCGCCGGCGTCAAGGACAGCAGCAACCTGCTGCCCGGCCACGGCGGTGTGCTCGACCGCGTGGATGCCCTGCTGCCCACCCTTCCCCTGGCGATGATGCTCACGAGCCTGACGACCCCTCTATGAAACAACGGCTTACCGTCCTCGGTTCCACCGGCTCCATCGGGACCAGCACCCTGGATGTGGTGGCGCGCCACCCTGAACGCTACGAGGTCTTTGCGCTGAGCGCGGCCACCCAGGTGGACCTGATGCTGGCGCAGTGCGCGCAGTTCACGCCCCGCTTCGCCGTGATGGCCAGCGCGCCCCACGCGCGCCAGCTCGAGGAAAAACTGCGCCAGAGCGGCCTGGCCACGCACGTGCTGCACGAGGCCGACGCGCTGGAAACCATCGCCTCCCACCCCGATGTGGATGCCGTGATGGCCGCCATCGTCGGTGCCGCGGGCCTGGCGCCCTGCCTGGCGGCGGCCCGCACGGGCAAGCGCCTGCTGCTGGCCAACAAGGAGGCGCTGGTGGTGGGCGGCGGCCTGTTCATGCAGACGGTGCGCGAGGGCGGGGCGACGCTGCTGCCCATCGACAGCGAGCACTCGGCCATCTTCCAGTGCCTGCCCGAGGACCCCACCACCTGGCCCGATCGGGTGGACAGCATCCTGCTGACCGCCTCGGGCGGGCCCTTCCGCCAGCGCGATCCGGCCACGCTGTCGCAGATCACGCCCGAGCAGGCCTGCGCGCACCCCAATTTCTCGATGGGCCGCAAGATCTCGGTCGATTCGGCCACGATGATGAACAAGGCGCTCGAGGTGATCGAGGCGCGCTGGCTGTTCGACCTGGCGCCCGACCAGATCAAGGTGGTGATCCACCCGCAGCAGATCATCCATTCGATGGTGCAGTTCAAGGACTCCTCCATCCTCGCGCAACTGGGCACGCCCGATATGCGCGTGCCGATTGCCGTGGGCCTGGCCTGGCCCGAGCGCATAGCCAGCGGCGCCAGCCGGCTCGATTTCTCGGCCCTGAGCGCGCTGGCCTTCGAGGACGCCGACGCCATTCGCTTCCCGGGCCTGCACCTGTCCTGGCAGGCGCTCAAGGCGGCCGAAGGCACGACGGCCGTGCTCAACGCCGCCAACGAGGTGGCGGTGGGGCAATTTTTGTCGGGCAGATTGCGTTTCGACCACATCCATGCGGTCAACCTTGCAACTTTGGATGCGGTTTCGCCCTCCAAGCCGGATTCCCTGGCAGCGCTGCTCGATCTGGACGCCCAGTCGCGCAGGGCGGCAGAGCAGGCCGCCGGCCTGCTGGCCGCCTGACCGGTCCATCCTTCCCACCCGATGGCCCCGGCTGCTGTCCCTGTTGACCCACGGAGCCTCCCATGCTGCTGACCCTTGTTGCCTTCATCGTTGCCCTGGGGCTCCTGATCGCCGTCCATGAGTACGGCCACTACCGCGTGGCCGTGGCCTGCGGCGTCAAGGTGCTGCGCTTTTCCGTGGGCTTCGGCAAGCCGCTGTTCACCTGGCGGCCCAAGGGCTCGCCCACCGAGTTCGTGCTCGGCGCCTTCCCGCTGGGCGGCTATGTGCGCATGCTCGACGAGCGCGAAGCGCCCGTGGCACCCGAAGAGCGCCACCTGGCCTTCAACACCCAGCCGCTGCGCTCGCGCGCTGCCATCGTGGTCGCCGGCCCGCTGGCCAACCTGCTGCTGGCGGTGCTGCTCTACTCCATCGTCAACTGGAACGGCGTCGAGGAGCCCAAGGCCGTGCTGGCCAGCCCCGTCGCGGGGTCGGTGGCCCATAGCGCCGGCCTGCGCGGCGGCGAACTGGTGCAGCGTGCGGCCCTGGGGGCGGACGAGCTCGAGCCCGTGCGCTCGTTCGAAGACCTGCGCTGGCTGCTGACCCGCGGCGCGCTGGAGGGTGAGTCCGTGCGCCTGGACGTGCAGCCGCAGACCGGTGCGCACCGCGAGATGGTGCTGGACATGTCCAAGATCGACGCCCGCGAGGCCGATGCCCAGCTGTTCCGCAAGATCGGCATCCTCGGCCCCTGGACGCGCCCGGTGCTGGGCGAGGTGATGGCCAAGGGCGCCGCGGAGCGCGCAGGCCTGCAGCAGGGCGACGTGGTGCTCAAGATCGGCGCCACCGAGGTGGTCGACGGCCAGCAGCTGCGTGAGCTGATCCGCCAGTCGATGCGGGGTACCGAGCCGCTGTCGCAGCCCTGGCTGGTCAACCGCGCCGGCAACTCGCTCACGCTGGAGGTGCTGCCCGACGCCCAGCCCGAACTCGGCGCCACGGTCGGCCGCATCGGTGCCTACGTGGGTGCAGCGCCCGAATTTGTAACCGTTGAATACGGCGTGATCGAGGGTTTCTGGACCGGCGTGGTCAAGACCTGGGATGTCTCGCTGCTGACCCTGAAGATGATGGGGCGCATGGTGATCGGCGAGGCCTCCCTCAAGAACCTCAGTGGCCCCTTGACGATTGCGGATTACGCCGGCCGTTCGGCGAGCCTGGGCCTCACGCAGTACCTGGTGTTCCTGGCGCTGATCAGCGTGAGCCTGGGGGTGCTGAACCTGCTGCCGCTGCCAGTTTTGGACGGTGGGCACCTGATGTATTATCTTTGGGAGGGCGTGACGGGCAAGCAAGTCTCGGACGCATGGCTGGAGCGGTTGCAGCGCGGTGGTGTCGCGGTGCTGCTCCTCATGATGTCCATTGCCCTGTTCAACGATATCACCCGGCTTTTTGGCTAACCATTTTTCCGCACCTGCCCGGCAGGTGCGGCTCCAGTTCCATTCATGAAAAATCCAATCAATCGCCTGGGCGTGCGTACCGCATCGGCCATTGCAGCCATGGTCTTTGTCGCCAACGCGGCGTGGGCACTGGAGCCTTTCAAGGTGCAGGACATCCGTGTGGAGGGCCTGCAGCGCGTGGAGCCCGGCACCATCTTCGCATCCATGCCCCTGCGCGTGGGCGATGACTACAACGACGAGAAGGGCGCTGCGGCCATCCGCGCGCTGTTCGGCCTGGGCCTGTTCAAGGACGTGCGCCTGGAAGCCTCGGGCAACGTGCTGGTGGTGGTGGTCGAAGAGCGCCCCACCATTGCCGACGTGGATTTCGCGGGCACCCGCGAGTTCGACAAGGATGCCCTCAAGAAGAGCATGCGCGAAGTCGGCCTGACCGAAGGCCGCCCCTACGACAAGGCGCTGACCGACCGCGCCGAGCAGGAGCTCAAGCGCCAGTACATCAACAAGAGCCTGTACGGCGCCGAGGTGGTGACCACGGTGACGCCGATCGAGCGCAACCGCGTGAACCTCACCTTCTCGGTGGTCGAGGGTGAACCCGCGCGCATCAACGAAGTGCGCATCGTCGGCAACAAGGCCTTCAGCGAGTCCACGCTCAAGGGCCTGTTCGACCAGGACACGGGCGGCTGGCTCAGCTGGTACACCAAGTCCGACCGCTATTCGCGCGCCAAGCTCAATGCCGACCTGGAAACCCTGCGCACCTACTACCTGCAGCGCGGCTACCTGGAGTTCCGCGTTGAGTCGACGCAGGTCGCGATCTCGCCGGACAAGCAGGGCATCTCGATCACCGTGAACGTGTTCGAAGGCGAACGCTTCGTGGTCTCGGGTGTCAAGCTCGAAGGCAACTACCTGGAGCGCGAGGACGAATTCAAGTCGCTGATCACCATCCGCCCCGGCGAGCCCTACAACGCCGACCAGGTGACGGAGACGACCAAGGCCTTCTCCGAGTACTTCGGCCGCTTCGGCTTTGCCTTTGCGCGCGTGGAGGCCGTGCCCGAGATCGACCGCGAGAACAACCGCGTGGCCCTGGTGCTGCAGGTCGAGCCCTCGCGCCGTGCCTACGTGCGCCGCATCAACGTGAGCGGCAACAACCGCACGCGCGATGAAGTGATCCGCCGCGAGTTCCGCCAGTACGAGGCCTCCTGGTACGACGGCGAGCGCATCCGCCTGTCGCGCGACCGCGTCGATCGCCTGGGCTTCTTCACCGAAGTCAATGTCGAGACGCAGGAGGTGCCGGGCTCGCCCGACCAGGTGGACCTGGTGATCAACGTGGCCGAAAAGCCCACGGGCTCGCTGCAGATGGGCGTGGGATTCTCCAGCGCCGAGAAGGTGGCCCTGTCCTTCGGCATCAAGCAGGAGAACTTCTTCGGCTCCGGCAACTACCTGGGTGTGGACGTCAACACCAGCAAGTACCGCCGCACGCTGGTGTTCAGCACCACCAACCCGTATTTCACGGACGAAGGCATCTCGCGCACGGTGGACCTGTACTACCGCACCGACAAGCCTTACGAGGACCAGGGCGGCAACTACCAGCTGGTGACCACCGGTGGCTCGATGCGCTTTGGCGTGCCGTTCAGCGAGACGGACACGGTGTTCTTCGGTGGCGGCCTGGAGCAGACCACCATCAAGCCCGGCACCAACATCCCCGCCACCTACCTGGCCTATGCCGACAACTTCGGCTACAAGAGCACCTCGATCCCGCTGACCATCGGCTGGTCGCGCGACGATCGCGACAGCGCGCTGGCCCCCAATTCGGGCCGCTACCAGCGCGTGAATTCCGAGTGGTCGGTGGCCGGCGATGCCCGCTATGTGCGCGCCAACTACCAGTACCAGCAGTACGTGCCGCTGAACAAGCGCTTCACGCTGGCCTTCAACGGCGAACTGGGCATCGGCAAGGGCATGAACGGCCGGCCGTTCCCCGTGTTCAAGAACTACTACTCGGGCGGCCTGGGCTCGGTGCGCGGCTTCGACCAGGGCACCCTGGGTCCGCGCGACGTGACGGGCTCCTCCCTGGGCGGTCCGAAGAAGGTCACCCTCAATGCCGAGCTGATCGCACCCTTCCCGGGCGCGGGCAACGACCGTACGCTGCGCGTCTTCACCTTCATGGATGTAGGCAATGTGTATGGCGAGCATGAAAAAGTAACCGCCAGCGACATGCGAGCCTCCGTGGGGCTGGGCCTGAGCTGGATTTCCCCGCTGGGCCCGCTGCGCTTGGCCTTTGCACAACCGGTACGCAAGTTTGCTGGCGATAGAATCCAGAAACTGCAATTCCAGATTGGAACGTCTTTCTAATGAACTCCCTTTCCCGCCATTTCGCCCTGGTCATGTTGCTTGGCAGCTTTGCCATGGCGGTTCCCGCGCAAGCGCAAGAGTCCTTCAAGGCCGGTTTCATCAACACCGACCGCATCTTGCGCGAGGCCACCTCAGCCAAGGCGGCATCGGCCAAGCTCGAGCAGGAATTCACGCGCCGCGAGAAGGATCTCGTGGACATGGGCAATGCCCTGAAGACTGCTTCCGAGAAATTCGAGCGTGAAGCCCCCACGCTGGCCGAGAGCCAGCGCGCCGTCCGCCAGCGCCAGCTGGTGGACCAGGACCGTGACTTCCAGCGCAAGCGCCGCGAAATCCAGGAAGACCTGAACGCCCGCCGCAACGAAGAGTACGCAGCCCTGCAAGAGCGCGCCAACCGGATCGTCAAGCAGGTCGCCGAGGCCGAGAAGTACGACGTGATCCTGCAGGAAGTCGCCTACATCAACCCCAAGCACGACATCACCGACAAGGTGATCAAGGCGCTCAATGCAGCGCCTGCCAAGTAAGCAGCCTTACCAGCGCTGGGCGGGTGGCGTGTGAGCTTGCGTCTCGGGCACATCGTCGATGCGCTGGGGGGCACGCTGGAAGGAGGGGCGGGTGATACCGTCATCTCCCGCATCGCGCCACTGGAGGTTGCGGGGCCGGGGGATCTCAGCTTCCTGAGCAACCCCCGCTACCAGCAGCAACTGGCCGCCTCCCGGGCGGCCTGTGTCATTGTGGCCCCGGCGATGCGCGAGGCTGCCGTGGCACGGGGCGCCTGCATCGTGGCGGACAACCCCTACGTCTACTTCGCCCGCGCCACCCAGCTGTGGCGCCAGCACACCGCGCCTGCGGGGCCGGGTGGGGTGCATGCCAGTGCCGTGGTCGATGCCTCGGCGCAGGTGCATCCCAGCGCCACCATCGGCCCCTTGTGCGTGGTCGAGCGCGGTGCGCACATCGGCGCCGGCACGGTGCTCAGGTCGCGCGTGACGGTGGGCGAGAACTGCCATGTCGGCGAGCGCTGCATCGTGCATTCCGGCGTGGTGATCGGTGCCGACGGGTTCGGTTTTGCGCCCGAGAAGGGCCAGTGGGTCAAGATCGAGCAACTGGGCGCCGTGCGCATCGGCAACGACGTGGAGATCGGGGCCAACACCTGTATCGACCGCGGTGCGCTGGACGATACCGTCATCGAGGACGGCGTGAAGCTCGACAACCTGATCCAGATCGGCCACAACGTGCGCATCGGCAAGCATGCGGCCATGGCCGGCTGCGTCGGCGTGGCGGGCAGTGCGACCATCGGCGCGCACTGCACGGTGGGCGGCGGCGCCATCGTGCTGGGCCACCTCACGCTGGCCGACAATGTGCATATCTCTGCGGCCACCGTGGTCACCCGCTCATTGACCCAGCCGGGCCAATACACCGGCATGTTCCCCATCGACGACAATGCGCGGTGGGAAAAAAACGCTGCAACACTCAAACAACTGCACAGCTTGCGAGAGCGCATCAAGGCGCTGGAGCAAGCTCTCAAGGCAGCATGAACGGAAGAACAACTCGATGATGGATATTCACGCGATTCTCAAGCAACTGCCGCACCGCTACCCGTTCCTGCTGGTGGACAAGGTGATCGAGTTGGAGAGCAACAAGCACATCAAGGCGATCAAGAACGTCACCTTCAACGAGCCGTACTTCATGGGGCACTTTCCGGGCCGCCCGGTGATGCCCGGCGTGCTGATCCTCGAAGCCCTGGCCCAGGCCGCCGGGCTGTTGGCGTTTGATGCCATGGGCAAGGTGCCCGACGAGAACAACATCTACTACTTCGTCGGCATCGACGGTGCGCGCTTCAAGCGCCCAGTGGAGCCGGGCGACCAGTTGGTGATGACCATCACCATCGACCGCGTGCGCGGCGGCATCTGGAAGTTCAAGGGCCTCGCCTGCGTGGGCGAGGAAGTGGCCTGCGAGGCCGAACTCATGTGCACCATGCGCCAGGTGGGCTGATCCGCTTGCGCCGGTGTCGAACGTGAGCAACATCCATCCCACCGCCGTCGTTGCCGACGGCGCCCGCCTGGACCCTTCGGTGCAGGTGGGGCCCTTTGCCGTGATCGGCCCGAACGTGGTGATCGGTGCCGGCACCACGGTGGGGGCGCACTGCGTCATCGAAGGGCACACCGCCATCGGCCAGGACAACCGCATCTTCCAGTTCGCCTCGCTGGGCGCCGCTCCGCAGGACAAGAAGTACGCCGGTGAAGCCACGCGCCTGGTGATCGGCGACCGCAACACCATCCGCGAGTTCTGCACCTTCAACACCGGCACGGTGCAGGACCGTGGCGAGACCACGGTGGGTGACGACAACTGGATCATGGCCTACGTGCACATCGCGCACGACTGCACCATCGGCCACCAGACCACCCTGGCCAACAACACCACGCTGGCCGGCCACGTGGAGGTGGGCGACTGGGCCACGGTGGGTGGCCTTACGGGCGTGCTGCAGCGCGTGCGCGTCGGCGCGCACACCATGGTCGGTTTCTCCAGCCACGTCAACAAGGACGTGCCGCCCTACATGGTGGTGGACGGCAGCCCGCTGGCCGTGCGTGGCGTGAACCTGGTGGGCCTGCGCCGGCGCGATTTCTCGGCCCAGCGCATCGCGGCCATCCGCGAGATGCACAAGCTGCTGTACCGCCAGGGCCTGACCCTGGACGAGGCGCGCAAGCTCATCCTGGCCCTGCCCGGGGAAATGCCCGAAGCCGCCACCGACGTGGCACTGATGGACGCTTTCCTCGAGGCTTCGGCCGCGGGCATTGCCCGCTGATCCCGGTCCGAGGGATTTCCGAATGACGGACAAGGCGCCCCGCGTGGCGATGGTCGCAGGCGAAGCCTCGGGTGACCTGCTGGCCGGCCTGCTGCTCGATGGCGTGCAGGCCCGCTGGCCGGCCACCACGGCGCACGGCATCGGCGGGCCGCAGATGGCCAGGCGCGGCTTCACGGCCTGGTGGCCCAGCGACAAACTGGCCGTGCACGGCTACAGCATGGAGGTGCTCCGCCGCCTGCGCGAACTGCTCGGCATTCGCAAGCAACTGCGCACGCGCCTGCTGGCCGACCGGCCCGACGTCTTCATCGGTGTGGACGCGCCCGACTTCAACCTGGGGCTCGAAGCCGACCTGCGCGCCGCCGGCATTCCCACGGTGCATTTCGTCTGCCCTTCCATCTGGGCCTGGCGTGCCGACCGTGTGGAGAAGATCCGCAAGAGCGCCGGCCATGTGCTGTGCATCTTCCCCTTCGAGCCCGAGCTGCTGGCGCGCCACGGCATTGCCGCCACCTACGTCGGCCATCCGCTGGCCAGCGTGATCCCCGAGGTGCCGGACCGCAGCGCCGCGCGTGCGCGCCTGGGCCTGGCCGATGCCGACGAGGTGCTGGCCATCCTGCCGGGCAGCCGTTCGGCCGAGGTGCAGTACATCGCGCCCGCGTTCTTCGCTGCGGCGGCGCTGCTGCGCAAGGCGCGCCCCAACCTGCGCATGGTGGTGCCAGCCGTGCCCGCGCTGCAGGCGCGCATCGAAGAGGCTGCGCGCGCGCAGGGCGTGGCCGACATGCTGCAGATCGTCACCGGCCAGTCGCACACGGTGCTGGCGGCCTGCGACGTGACGCTGATCGCCAGCGGCACGGCCACGCTGGAGGCGGCGCTGTTCAAGCGCCCCATGGTCATCGGCTACCACATGCACCCCTTGAGCTGGTGGCTCATGAAGCGCAAGCAGCTGCAGCCCTGGGTCGGGCTGCCCAACATCCTGTGCGGCGAATTCGTCGTACCCGAACTGATCCAGGATGCGGCCACGCCGCAGGCGCTGTGCGACGCCACGCTGCAATGGTTGGATGCAAAATCGCAGCATCCCGCTACCATCACGGTTTTGGAACAGCGTTTTTCCGCGCTGCATGCGAGCCTGCGGCGCGACACCTCCCAACTGGCTGCCGATGCGATCGAGAAAATCCTTGCCACCGCTGCTGTCTGAACAGGTGAGCCTGGACTGGCACCCGCCCGGCCTGGTGGCCGGCGTGGACGAGGCCGGCCGCGGCCCGCTGGCCGGGCCCGTGGTGGCCGCCGCCGTCATCCTCGACGACATGCGCCCCATTGCCGGGCTCGACGATTCCAAGAAGCTCACGGCGCTGCGCCGCGAGGCCCTGTTCGATGAGATCCGCGCCAAGGCCCTGTGCTTTGCCATCGCCGAGGCCAGCGTCGAGGAGATCGACCAACTGAACATCCTGCAGGCCACGCTGCTGGCCATGCGCCGCGCCGTGATGGGCCTGCGCTTGAAGCCCGTGCGCGTGCTGGTGGACGGCAACCAGCTGCCCCGGCTCGACGTGCCGTCCGAGGCCATCGTCAAGGGCGACGCGCTGGTGAAATCCATCTCCGCCGCGTCCATCCTCGCCAAGGTCCACCGCGACCGCTGGTGCAACGAGGTGGATGCGCATTTCCCGCACTACGGCTTCTCGGCCCACAAGGGCTATGGCACCCTGGTACACATGGAAGCCCTGCGCACCCATGGCGCCTGCATCCACCACCGGCGCTCGTTCGCGCCCGTGGCTCAGGTGCTGGTGTCGCCCCTTGCCTCCGAGCGCATCAGCGCCTGAGGCCTCTGGCCGCTCCTTTCCGTCCGCGGCAGTTTCGTCCTTCCATGACATCATCTTCCATCACAGCCATCCATTCGCGCGACAACGCCTGGGTCAAGGACCTGCGCCGCCTGGCGCAGGGCAACGGTGCCTACCGCAAGCAGGGCCGTGTCTGGCTCGAGGGCGACCACCTGTGCCGCGCGGCGCTGGAGCGCGGCGTGGCGCCGGCCGTGGCGGTGTTCGCCGAATCGCTGTGGCCCACGGCCCAGCCCGAATGGGGCAAGGCCGCACCCAAGGTGGTGCTGCTGGCCGACGCGCTGTTTGCCGACATCAGCGGCCTGGAGTCGCCCGCGAAGATGGGTTTCCTCCTCGACCTGCCCGAAGGCAAGGCCCCCCGGGCCGGTGTGGCAGCTGTGGTGCTCGACCGTGTGCAGGACGCGGGCAACGTGGGCTCCATCCTGCGCAGTGCCTCGGCCTTCGGTTTTCGGCAGGTGCTGGCGCTCAAGGGCAGCGCCGCGCTGTGGTCGCCCAAGGTGCTGCGCGCCGGCATGGGCGCGCATTTCGCGCTCGACCTGATCGAAGGCCTGGCACCCGAAGACCTGGCGGGCCTGCAACTGCCCATGCTCGTCACCAGCTCGCACCAGGGCGACTACCTGCACCGCGCCGAGCTGCCCTGGCCCTGCGCCTGGGTCATGGGGCACGAAGGGCAGGGCGTGGGCGCGGTGCTGCAGGAGCGTGCAAGCCACCACATCCGCATTGCCCAGCCCGGCGGGGAGGAGTCGCTCAACGTGGGCGCGGCCGCCGCCATCTGCCTGCACGCGAGTGCGGCGCAACGCGCCCTGTCGGCAGGGCGCTGATCCACCTCCCCGTACGGGTTTGGATTCGGGCGTATAGCTAGGCGGGAAGCCGCAGACAGTGCCGTAGCACGGCAAGGCGAACCAACGACGCTAGGCGCCCGAAGGCAAAGCCGTACTATTGGTTGCGCAGGAACTGCTGGACGAAGTCGCCCTGGTTGGGCGCATCCTGGTGCGTGGTGAACACCAGTTTCTGGCCCTCCACGCGCAGCTTCATCTCGGGGCCGAACTGGCACTGGACCTGGCCCAGCGTGGCGGCCTTGGCCTTGAAGCCGGCATTGCTCCCGCACATGCTGCCGATCTGCGAGGCGACTTCGCCGCAGAAGCTCTGGATGCTGAGCTTCTTGAGCTTGTCGTCGTCGATGGTCTTCCAGTCCACCGCCGTCTTCACCGGGCTGCCGCAGGCGCTGCTGGCCGAGGTATCGGTGTTGGCCAGCTCCGCCTGGGCAGAGGCCAGGTGCTTGTCGCGGTCGAAGCGGGCGAGCTTTTCCTGCACGCCGTCCTTTTGCTGGCGCGCATAGGCGGTCTTGAGTTCGGCAATGTTCAGGGCCTTGCTCTTCTTCTCGTCGAAGGCCAGGTCCACCGCACCCTGGCGGCCCGGCAGGTAGGTGACATAGCGCTCGCCGCCGCCATAGCGGTTGGCCTGCTTTTGAACCAGGCCCCAGTCGCGGCCATCGATCGTGGTCACATAGGCCTCGCTGCCGCTGCCGCGCTGCTCCTGCTTGCCCAGGAGGACTACCTTGTCGATGGGGTTGTTGACGCCGCTCACGCGCACCAGCGCGGCCTTGCCGTCGGTGGTCGGTGCCAGCACCACCTCCAGGCCCTGCGGGCCGGTGAAGACCTGTGGGTAGGCCGCCAGGTCCTGGGCGACGGCCAGGGTGGAAAACAGTGCGCACGCCAATGCGATTGAAGTCTTGGTCATCCCGTCTCTCTCGGTGTGTCAAACGATACGGGAAAGTCTAGCGGAGGGCCCCCGTCGGGCCTGCCTGCCGCGCCGGGAAGTTGTGTCGTTTCGTGAAAAGCTTCTCGGATCCCGCACCGGCGCGGTGGTCGCACCATCGCCACCGGGCGGCGCAAGGACATGCAGCAGTTGTCGCTGCTTGTTACAATGAAATTTGCTATGCAAGTGATAGCGCGGTGCGCAGCCTGCGCGACCATGCAGCAGCGAGCCAGCGGCCGGAAAGTGGCGGCAAATGCAGGGCAAAATGCCGGGTTAATCCTGCAAGATGGGCCTCTCAGGCTACAATTGGAGGCTTTCCCGCAAACACGTCGCCCGGCCGCACCCAAAGCAAACTTCCCACAAACAGCAGTCCCAGGACCTCTTCCTGCGACTCCGGGCGACCGTAACCATTCGGAGAACCCAGTGCTTTTGTCTCTCAAGGGAACCTTCCCGCCCGCCATCCTGGCGCTCGCAGACGGCACGGTCTTTATCGGCAATTCGATCGGTGCCACCGGCACCACCGTCGGCGAGGTGGTGTTCAACACCTCCATCGTCGGCTACCAGGAAATCCTTACCGACCCGAGCTACTGCCAGCAGATCGTCACCCTGACGTATCCGCACATCGGCAACTATGGCGTCAGCACCGAGGATATCGAAGCCGACAAGGTCCATGCCGCAGGCCTGATCATCAAGGATCTGCCGCTCCTGGCCAGCAACTTCCGCTCCACCGAAACGCTGTCGCAGTACCTGGTGCGCGAACGCACCGTGGCCATCGCCAACATCGACACCCGCAAGCTCACCCGCCTGCTGCGCGAAAAGGGTGCCCAGAACGGCGCCATCATCGGCCTGGCACAAGGCCAGAGCGTGACGCAGGCGCTGATCGACGAAGCCCTGGTGGCCGCCAAGGCCGCGCCCAACATGGCCGGGCTGGACCTGGCCAAGGTGGTGTCGACCAAGACCCGCTACGAGTGGACCGAGACCGAGTGGACGCTGGGCAAGGGCTACGGCCAGCTCGAGGCACCGCAGTTCCATGTGGTGGCCTACGACTACGGCGTGAAGAAGAACATCCTGCGCATGCTCGCGCAGCGCGGCTGCAAGGTCACCGTGGTGCCGGCCCAGACGCCTGCCGCCGACGTGCTGGCCATGAAGCCCGATGGCGTGTTCCTCTCCAACGGCCCTGGCGATCCACAGCCTTGCGACTACGCCATCGAAGCCACACGCACCATCGTCGACAGCGGCGTGCCCACCTTCGGCATCTGCCTGGGCCACCAGATCATGGCCCTGGCCGCAGGCGCCAAGACCTTCAAGATGGTCAACAGCCACCACGGTGCCAACCACCCCGTGAAGGACCTGGATACCGGCCGCGTGAGCATCACCAGCCAGAACCACGGCTTTGCCGTGGAGATGGACTCGCTGCCTGCCAACCTGCGCGCCACGCACGTGAGCCTGTTCGACGGCACGCTGCAAGGCCTGGTGCACACGGACAAGCCGGCGTTCTGCTTCCAGGGCCACCCCGAGGCATCGCCCGGCCCGCACGACATCGCCTACCTGTTCGACCGCTTCACCGACGCGATGCGGGCCGCGCGCACCCAATAAGCCCCTGAAGGAACCGCGCCATGAAACTCTTCAGCTTCCCCCAGGCCTCGCTCGAGAAAGCCATCCACAAGCGTGTGCTGACCCTGCCGTCGCCGCACCGCGAGTGGTTCATCGAGCGCTGGGCGCAAAAGCCCTACAAGAAGTCCTTCATCGAGAACAAGGCCATGCCTCTGGTCACGCTGGTGGCCAAGGGCAAGACCTGGGACGACGAGACCTTTGCCGAAGCCATGGCCGAATGGGACGTGACCTTCTATGACGCGGAAACCGAAGTGCTGCTGCCCCTGGTGCAGGGCGATGGCCTGCTGCAGCTGATGCAGAAGAACCTGCCGCCCGAGCGCGCGCAGGCGCTCATCGCCAAGATCAACACGCGCCGCGACGCTGCAGCCGCCGCCACGCCCGCCAGTCCCCAGGCAGCCGAACCCACGATCGACTGATCGACGCAACATGCCAAAACGTACAGACATCAAAAGCATCCTCATCATCGGCGCTGGCCCGATCATCATCGGCCAGGCCTGCGAGTTCGACTACTCCGGCGTGCAGGCCTGCAAGGCCCTGCGCGAAGAGGGCTACAAGGTCATCCTGATCAACAGCAACCCCGCGACGATCATGACCGACCCGGCCACGGCCGACGTGACCTACATCGAGCCCATCACCTGGCAGACGGTCGAGAAGATCATCGCCAAGGAACGCCCCGACGCCATCCTGCCCACCATGGGCGGCCAGACCGCGCTCAACTGCGCGCTCGACCTGTGGCACCAGGGCGTGCTCGACAAGTACAAGGTTGAGCTGATCGGCGCCACGCCCGAGGCCATCGACAAGGCCGAAGACCGCCTGAAGTTCAAGGACGCGATGACCAAGATCGGCCTGGGCTCGGCGCGCTCGGGCATCGCCCACAGCATGGAAGAGGCCTGGGGCGTGCAAAAGCAGGTGGGCTTCCCCACCGTGATCCGCCCCAGCTTCACGCTCGGCGGCACGGGCGGCGGCATCGCCTACAACCCCGAAGAGTTCGAGACCATCTGCAAGCGCGGCCTGGAAGCCTCGCCCACCAACGAGCTGCTGATCGAAGAATCGCTGCTCGGCTGGAAGGAGTACGAGATGGAAGTGGTCCGCGACAAGGCGGACAACTGCATCATCATCTGCTCCATCGAGAACCTGGACCCGATGGGCGTGCACACCGGCGACTCGATCACCGTGGCCCCCGCGCAGACGCTGACCGACAAGGAATACCAGATCATGCGCAACGCCTCGCTGGCGGTGCTGCGCGAGATCGGCGTGGACACGGGCGGCTCCAACGTGCAGTTCTCGATCAATCCCAAGGACGGCCGCATGGTCGTGATCGAGATGAACCCGCGCGTCTCGCGCTCCTCGGCGCTGGCCTCCAAGGCCACGGGTTTCCCGATCGCCAAGGTCGCGGCCAAGCTGGCCGTGGGCTACACGCTCGATGAGCTGCGCAACGAGATCACGGGCGGTATCACGCCGGCCTCGTTCGAGCCTTCCATCGACTACGTGGTCACCAAGATCCCGCGTTTCGCGTTCGAGAAGTTCCCCACGGCCGACAGCCGCCTGACCACGCAGATGAAGTCCGTGGGCGAGGTCATGGCCATGGGCCGTACCTTCCAGGAATCCTTCCAGAAGGCCCTGCGCGGCCTGGAAGTGGGCGTGGACGGCATGAACGAGAAGACCCAGGACCGCGAAGTGCTCGAAAAGGAGCTGGGCGAGCCCGGTCCCGAGCGCATCTGGTACGTGGGCGACGCCTTCGCCATGGGCCTGTCGGTCGACGAGGTGTTCGAGCTGACCAAGATCGACCGCTGGTTCCTGGTGCAGATCGAGCAGATCGTGAAGATCGAGCTCGATATCGACCAGCTTGCGGCCGAGAAGGGCGAGGGCGCACTGGCCGCGATCGATGCGACCACGCTGCGCACGCTCAAGCAAAAGGGCTTCTCCGACCGCCGCCTGGCCAAGCTGCTCAAGACCACCGAGAAGGCCGTGCGCGAAGCGCGCCGCGCGCTCAACGTGCGCCCGGTCTACAAGCGCGTGGACACCTGCGCCGCCGAGTTCGCCACCAACACCGCCTACCTGTACTCCACGTACGAGGAAGAGTGCGAGGCCGCACCGACGAACAACAAGAAGATCATGGTGCTCGGCGGCGGTCCCAACCGCATCGGCCAGGGCATCGAGTTCGACTACTGCTGCGTGCACGCAGCGCTGGCGATGCGCGAGGATGGCTACGAGACCATTATGGTCAACTGCAATCCCGAGACCGTCTCCACCGACTACGACACCTCCGACCGCCTGTACTTCGAGCCCGTGACGCTGGAAGACGTGCTGGAGATCGTGGACAAGGAAAAACCGGTCGGCGTGATCGTGCAGTACGGCGGCCAGACGCCCCTGAAGCTCGCCTTGGGCCTCGAAGCCGAAGGCGTGCCGATCATCGGCACCAGCCCCGACATGATCGATGCGGCCGAAGACCGCGAGCGCTTCCAGAAGCTGCTCGGTGACCTGGGCCTGCGCCAGCCGCCCAATGCCACGGCGCGCACCGAACCCGAGGCCCTGGAAAAGGCCGCCGCCCTGGGCTACCCCCTGGTGGTGCGCCCCAGCTACGTGCTGGGTGGCCGCGCGATGGAAATCGTGCACGAGCAGCGCGACCTGGAGCGCTACATGCGCGAGGCCGTCAAGGTGAGCAACGACTCGCCCGTGCTGCTGGACCGCTTCCTGAGCAACGCCATCGAGTGCGACGTGGACTGCGTGCGCGACTCCGCAGGCGTCACCTTCATCGGAGGCGTGATGGAGCACATCGAGCAGGCCGGCGTGCACAGCGGCGACTCTGCCTGCTCGCTGCCCCCGTACTACCTGTCGCAGCCGACCATTGACGAGATCAAGCGCCAGACCGCTGCCATGGCCGAAGGCCTGAGCGTGGTGGGCCTGATGAACGTGCAGTTCGCGATCCAGGAAGTCGACGGCAAGGACGTGATCTATGTGCTCGAAGTGAACCCGCGCGCCTCGCGCACGGTGCCTTTCGTGAGCAAGGCCACCGGCATCCAGCTGGCCAAGGTGGCCGCGCGCTGCATGGCCGGCCAGACGCTGGCCTCGCAGGGCATCACCAAGGAAGTGACACCACCGTATTTCAGCGTGAAGGAGGCGGTGTTCCCCTTCGTGAAGTTCCCCGGCGTGGACACCATCCTCGGCCCCGAGATGAAGTCCACCGGCGAAGTCATGGGCGTGGGCAAGACCTTCGGCGAAGCCTTCGTGAAAAGCCAGCTCGGCGCGGGCACCAAGCTGCCCACCTCGGGCAAGGTGTTCCTCACCGTGAAGAACGCCGACAAGCCGCGTGCCGTGGACATCGCTCGCCAGCTCGTGGCCATGGGCTTCGAGCTCGTGGCCACCAAGGGCACGGCCGCCGCCATCGATGCGGCCGGCGTGCCGGTGCAGGTGGTCAACAAGGTGACCGAGGGCCGCCCGCACATCGTGGACATGATCAAGAACAACGAGATCGTCATGGTCATCAACACCGTGGAAGAGCGCCGCAACGCGATCGCCGATTCGCGCGCCATCCGCACCTCGTCGCTGCTGGCCCGCGTGACCACCTTCACCACCATCTTCGGCGCCGAGGCGGCCGTGGAAGGCATGAAGTACATGGACAAGCTGGACGTGTACTCGGTGCAGGAACTGCACGCGCAGCTCGCGGCAGCCTGATCCCGCCGGCCAGCCGTGGCCGCCGAGCCCCGTGGAGCGCGCCTCCACGGGGCTTTTTCTTTGCCTGCGGGCTTGCCCTGTTGCCTGCCGTTGGGTCTTGCCGCTAGATTGGCGCCATGCCTGCCGCTACCGCACCTGCCCCGCAGCCCCTGCGCCGATGGTCGACCGAGGTGGTCGCGCCTGCGGCGCGGCTGGACTACTGGGTGGGCGCCATCTGCGAGGCTTTCCTGGAGATGGACTGCAGCTCGCGCGAGGCGACCACCTTCGATGGCGTGCTGCAGAGCCTGCCGGTGGCCAGCCTCTCGGTCAACCAGGTGCGGGCCTCCACCCAGGATGTGTACCGTACGCCCGCCGGCATTGCCTGCAGCCGGCAATTGCCGTTCTATCTGATCGCCCAGGCCGAATCCTCCTGGCATGTGCGCCAGGACGGGCAGGTGGCCCATTTGCGCCCGGGTGACGTGGCGCTGGTGGATTCGGCCCGGCCCTACGAGCTGCATTTTCCCGAAGGCGTGGGCTGCGTCTCGCTGCAGCTGCCGCGTGCCTGGGTGGGGCAGTGGCTGGTCCAGGCCGAGGCGCGCGGGCCCCGCGTGGCCTGGCGCGACCAGGGCTGGGGCCAGAGCCTGGGCGCCCTGGCGGTGCAGCTCGCGCGTGACCCGGCCTCGGCCCAGGCCTTGCCGCCCGCCTTGCTGTCGGACCACCTGGGGGCCCTGCTGTCGGCCGCGCTGGAGCAGCCCGTGGTGCCTGCCGGTGCCGCCCAGGGCCTGCATGCCCATCTGTCTGCGCTCATGGCGGCCCGGATCGACCAGGGCGGCCTGTCGGCACAGGTGCTGGCCGATGAGACCGGGATCTCGTTGCGCACCCTGCATCGAGCGTTTGCGGCGCGGGGCAGCACCTTTGCGGGCACGCTGCGCCAGCTGCGCCTGGCACGTGCCGGCGATCTGCTGCGCCGCCCGCAACTGGCCCATGTGTCCGTGGCCGAGATCGGGCGGCGCTGCGGCTTTGCCGATGCATCGCACTTCGCGCGTGCCTTCCAGCGCGCCATGGGCATGTCGCCGGCCGCGTGGCGGCGGCGTTGAGAGCCCTGGCACACACAGCACAGGGGCCTGGCACGCACAGGCCATCCAGGCCCCCGTCTTCTTCCTAAGGTACCGCCAGGGCAGGGCATGTCGCCCGGCCTGTCACAACCAACGAAGGAGACAACGATGGCGGATACCTATGTTCTGGTCCATGGCGCCTGGCACACTGGCGCCGAGATGGAGGCCACGGCCGGCCACCTGCGCGCGCGCGGCCATACCGTGCATTGCCCCACGCTGGCCGGCAACCGGCCGGGCGACGACCGCGCGGCCACGGGCCTGGCCGATGCGGTGGACTCGCTCGCGGCCTTCATCGAGGGCCAGGACCTGCGCGATGTGCGCCTGGTGGGCCACAGCTATGGCGGCATGGTCATCAGCCACATGCCGGCACGGCTGCCGGGGCGCATCCGCCGGCTGGTGTACTGGAACGCCTTTGTCCCGCAGGACGGCGAGTGCCTCAACGACCTGGTGCCGCCGCACTACCGCGCGCTGTTCGATGGCATCGCCGCGGCCAACGGCAACGCGGTGATGCTGCCGTACCCCATCTGGCGCGAGGCCTTCATCAACGATGGCGACGAGGCCCTGGCGAAAAGCAGCTACGCACTGCTCAACGCGCATCCCTACCGCACCTTCACCGAACCCGCGCGCCTGCCCGCGCCCCTGGCGGCGCTGGAGATCGGCAAGAGCTACCTCAATGCCCAGCAGGACGTGGCCTTGCCCCACAGCCTGCCCTGGCACCCGCGCCTGTCGGAGCGGCTGGGCCTGTTCCGCCTGGTGGAGTGCCAGGGCAGCCACGAGATCTGCTTCTCCGACCCGGCGCTGGCGGCGTCAAGCATCGAGCGCGCCGGTCGGGATTGAAAACATCGCCTCTTTTTTGCGGGTTTCTAGGGTGCTTTGAAGCGCGCCCAACACGCGGCATAATCATGTCCATGACACCGCCCGGCCTGCGCCCGGCGGTGTCGTTTTTTTGACAACCCGAACGACGACGGACATGACCACCATTCCCATCACCAAGCGCGGCGCGGAGAAGCTGCGCGAAGAGTTGCACCGCTTGAAGACCGTGGACCGCCCCTGGGTGATCACGGCCATTTCCGACGCCCGCGCCCAGGGGGACCTGAGCGAGAACGCCGAGTACGAAGCTGCCAAGGACCGCCAGGGCTTCATCGAAGGCCGCATCCAGGAAGTGGAAGGCAAGCTGTCCGCCGCGCAGATCATCGATCCGACCGCGGTGGATGCGGGCGGCAAGGTGGTGTTCGGCGCCACGGTGGAGCTCGAGGACGAAGAGACCGGCGATACGGTGACCTACCAGATCGTGGGCGAGGACGAGGCCGACCTCAAGCAGGGCCTGATCAACGTTTCCAGCCCCATCGCGCGCGCGCTGATCGGCAAGGAAGAGGGCGATACCGCCGAAGTGCAGGCGCCCGGTGGCGTTCGCCGTTACGAAGTGGTGGCCGTCAGCTACGTCTGAGGCCAGGCCTTTTTGCTTTCATGACCGCTGCGCGCCTTCCGGCCCTGGCTGCCGCCCTGTGGTGGGGCAGTCTCACCACCGTGGGTTTCCTGGTGGTGCCCCTGCTGTTCGCCCACCTGCCCTCGGCTGCGATCGCCGGGCAGATGGCGGCCAAGCTGTTCGCTGCGCAGACCTGGGTCACGGTCGCCTGCTGCATGTTGCTGCTGCTCATCTCCCGGCGCCGGCATGAGGAAGTCCAGGAGCCCTGGGCCCAGGCGGCGCTGGGTTTCGTGCTCGGGGGTCTGCTGCTCGCTCTGCTGGTTCAGTTCGGCGTGTCGCCGCGCATCGTGGCGCGGCAGGACCTGCGCCTGTGGCATTCCGTGGGCACGGGCATGTACGTGCTGCAGTGGGTATGTGCGCTGGTGGTGCTGTGGCGCACCGTGCAGGTCCCGCCGGCCTCGGTCAATGGCGAAGCCGGGCCGGCAGCCGCCCAGCCCGGGGCCTGATCACTCGTGCCAGTGCTCCGCCACCCAGGTGGCGGGCCGGATGTAGCGAAAACGCCGGTTGCGCCGGCCGGCCAGCGCGTCGGGCGGGTTGCACTCGCCGTGGAAGATCACGATGCGTGCGTCTGGCGGCACGAAGGGTGCCTTCCAGTAGTTGCTGGGCCAGGCAGGGATGCCGTGGTACTTGAAGCTCGGACACCAGGCTGCGGGCCAGTAGGCGAGCTTGCCTTGGCGGTGCAGGAAATCCGACAGGTAGGCCTGCTCGTTGCGGAACTGCTCGCGGATCTCGGCGAAGTGGCCGCGGAAGTAATCGAGCACATCGGGGTGCGCGCCCAGCTCGAAGCGGTAGACCGACGAATTGCCGGTGATGCGCCAGGGGCGCTTGTAATCGTGGATGATGAGGAATTCGCCCGGCTCGGTGAAGAAACCATCGAGCGAACCGGTGACCACCACGTCCACGTCCATGAACAGGGCCGTGCCCCTGAGTCCGTGCAGGTCGGCGCTGAAGGTGACGAGCTTGGTCCAGCCGCGTTCGGGGATGCCCGCGGGCAGGTCCAGTGGCGGGATGGGCAGGCACTGCACCTCGCTGCGGATGCCGGCGCTGTTGTCGGTGAGGCAGACGAAATGGAACGGGCCCGACAGGTGCCTGCGCACCATGGCATAGAGCCGGTTGACGTATTCGGGGCCGTATTTCGTGCCCCATTTCATGCAGATGACGTGGCGCTGGCCCCCGGGGGCCGCAGCGCTGCCAGCAGGCGTGGCGGCGACGACCATTCGGATCAGTCGGCCTGGCGTTTCTTGACGGATTTGAGCTTGGGCTTCTTGGCCCGCTTGATCTGGCCGCCAGGCGTCAGGCGCTGGTTGCCCAGCACGCGCAGCTGCTTGACCTCGGGGCGCTGGCCGGCGCGCTTGCTGTATTTCAGGACCTTCACGTCGCGCGGGCCAGGCATGCGGTCCTCGTCGATGGTGCGCTCCTTGGCAGGCTGAGGGCGCCACAGCACCAGGAGCTTGCCGATGTGCTGGATCGGGGCGGCGTTCAGGTCGGCCGTGAGCTGCTGGTACATCAGCTCGCGCGCGGCACGGTCGTCGCCGAAGACGCGCACCTTGATCAGCCCGTGGGCATTCAGGGCGGCGTCGATTTCCTTCTGGACGGCGGGGGTCAGGCCGTCGCCGCCCACGAGCACCACGGGGTCGAGATGGTGGGCGTTGGCGCGGTGTTCCCGGCGCTCGGCGGGGGTCAATTGAATTTGGGGCATGGGCCGTATTATCGAGGCTGAAAGAAAAACACAATGAAAGTTAAAACCCAAAGCAAGAAGGTCAACAAGGCGTGGCTCAACGACCACGTCAATGACACCTATGTCAAGTTGGCCCAGAAAGAGGGTTTTCGGGCCCGTGCGGCCTACAAGCTCAAGGAAATCGACGAGCAGTTGCACCTGATCAAGCCCGGCAATACCGTGGTGGACCTGGGCTCCACCCCGGGCGCCTGGAGCCAGTACGTGCGCCGGCGCCTGTCGCCCAGCGGCGCGGCCACGGGGCAGCTCAATGGCAACATCATCGCGCTGGACATCCTTCCCATGGAGCCCATCGAGGGCGTGACCTTTCTGAACGGCGATTTCCGCGAGGAATCGGTGCTGGCCCAGCTGGAGGCGGCGCTGGAGGGCCGGGTGGTGGACGTCGTGGTCTCGGACATGGCGCCGAATCTCTCGGGCATTGAATCGGCCGACGCTGCCCGCATTTCCCATCTGGTGGAGCTGGCGGTGGATTTCGCGACGGCCCACCTCAAGCCCGACGGGGCGCTGGTGGTCAAGCTGTTCCATGGCAGCGGCTACAGCGACCTGGTCACGCTGTTCAAGCAGACCTTCAAGGTCGTGAAACCCGTCAAACCCAAGGCCTCGCGCGACAAATCGTCGGAAACCTTCCTCGTCGGCATGGGGCTGAAGTAAGCACCCCCTGAGTCGCTTCACGCCTTCCCCCTCTCTCCTGCATTGCTGCGCAATGCGGGGAGGGGGACGCTCCCAGCGCGGCGGGGCGGCCCTTGCGCGGGAGCACTGGTTTGGTTTGCGCCAGTTTCGTGGGCCGCCGGCAGTAGGTAGTTCAGAGTACAAAGGGGCGTGCCGAGGAGGTCAATCGGTCGAAAAGAGCGCCGATTTGTGAAAAACCCCCGTAAATCCCGAGCGGTGCCCATGGCCGCTAGGGGGAATAGCCATGGCGCCTTGGCTTGAAAGACCTAAAATGGGCCACATATAGGCCGTGACGGCTTTGTGACCGTCGCCCTTTCTCCCTTGCAACTGGAGCCCCGCTTGAACAATCAGTGGTTTTCAAAAATTGCCGTATGGCTGGTCATTGCCATGGTGCTGTTCACGGTGTTCAAGCAGTTTGACACCCGTGGCGGCGCCAGCGCAGGACATATCGGGTACTCCGAATTCCTCGAGGAAGTTCGTAACAATCGTATCAAGAGCGCCACCATCCCCGAAGGGCTGAGCGGCGGCGAGATCGTGGCCGTCACCAACGACGACCGCAAGATCCGTACGAACGCCTCCGTGCTCGACCGTGGCCTCGTGGGCGACCTGATCAGCCACAACGTCAAGTTCGACGTGAAGCCCCGCGAGGAAGGCTCCCTGCTCATGACCCTGCTGGTCAGCTGGGGCCCCATGCTGCTGCTCATCGGCGTGTGGGTGTACTTCATGCGCCAGATGCAGGGCGGCGGCAAGGGCGGTGCCTTCAGCTTCGGCAAGAGCAAGGCGCGCATGCTCGACGAGAACAACAACCAAGTCACGTTCGCGGACGTGGCCGGCTGCGACGAGGCCAAGGAAGAAGTCAAGGAAGTCGTGGACTTCCTCAAGGACCCGCAGAAGTTCCAGAAGCTCGGCGGCCGCATTCCGCGCGGCCTGCTGCTGGTCGGCCCGCCCGGCACCGGCAAGACCTTGCTGGCCAAGTCCATCGCGGGCGAAGCCAAGGTGCCGTTCTTCAGCATCTCGGGTTCGGACTTCGTGGAAATGTTCGTCGGCGTGGGCGCGGCCCGTGTGCGCGACATGTTCGACAACGCCAAGAAGAACGCTCCCTGCATCATCTTCATCGATGAAATCGACGCCGTGGGCCGCCAGCGTGGCGCCGGCCTCGGTGGTGGCAACGACGAGCGTGAACAGACCTTGAACCAGATGCTGGTCGAGATGGACGGTTTCGAGACCAACCTGGGCGTGATCGTGGTGGCTGCCACCAACCGCCCCGACATCCTGGACGCCGCCCTGCTGCGCCCCGGCCGTTTTGACCGCCAGGTCTACGTGACGCTGCCCGACATCCGTGGCCGCGAGCAGATCCTGAACGTGCACATGCGCAAGATCCCGATCGGCCAGGACGTGGCCCCGGGCATCATCGCCCGCGGTACGCCCGGCATGAGCGGTGCCGACCTGGCCAACCTGTGCAATGAAGCGGCCCTGATGGCTGCGCGCCGCAATGCCCGCACCGTGGAGATGCAGGACTTCGAGAAGGCCAAGGACAAGATCCTCATGGGCCCCGAGCGCAAGAGCATGGTCATGCCCGAGGAAGAGCGCCGCAACACGGCCTACCACGAAGCCGGCCACGCCCTGATTGGCAAGCTGCTGCCCAAGTGCGATCCAGTGCACAAGGTCACCATCATCCCGCGTGGCCGTGCCCTGGGCGTGACGATGAGCCTGCCCGAGCAGGACCGCTACAGCTACGACCGCGAATACATGCTCAACCAGATCAGCATGCTGTTCGGTGGCCGCATCGCCGAAGAAGTGTTCATGAACCAGATGACCACCGGCGCCAGCAACGACTTCGAGCGTGCCACGCACATCGCGCGCGACATGGTCACCCGCTACGGCATGACCACGGCCCTGGGCCCCATGGTCTACGCCGAGAACGAGGGCGAAGTCTTCCTGGGCCGCTCGGTCACCAAGACCACGAACATGAGCGAACAGACCATGGAAAAGGTCGACAGCGAAGTGCGCCGCATCATCGATGAACAGTACGATCTGGCGCGCCGCCTGATCGAAGAGAACAGCGACAAGATGCACGCCATGGCCAAGGCCCTGCTCGAATGGGAAACCATCGACATGGAACAGCTCAACGACATCATGGCCGGCAAGCCGCCCCGTCCCCCCAAGGACTGGACGCCACGCACACCTTCGTCGGGTGGCGACACCCCGGGCGGCGGCACACCTGCCGTGGCCACCGAGGCTGCCCCGGCAGCACCGTCGGCCGCCTGACAGGGCCAGGCGAGGCAGGCGAACCAGCGGTTCAACCGCACCAACGGGGCCCAGTGCCCCGTTTTTCGTGGCTGGGCCTGGTCTCTGCCCCTTCCTTCGCCCCATCCGCATCCACGTCACTTCACTCCCCTGCCGGTGCGCCCCTGGCGGCGCACCTTCCCCTTTTTTCCATGTTCTGGCAGACCTCCCGCTTCGCCATCGACCTTGCCCGGCCGCAGGTCATGGGCATCGTCAACGTCACGCCCGATTCCTTCTCGGATGGCGGGCAGCATGCCAGCACGGCGGCGGCGCTGCGGCATTGCGAACAGCTGGTGAAAGACGGCGCCCACATCCTCGACGTCGGCGGTGAATCCACACGCCCCGGCAGCCCGGCGGTGCCGCTGGCCGAGGAACTGGCCCGCGTGCTGCCGGTGGTGCAGGGGGCCGTGTCGCTGGGCGTGCCGGTCTCGGTGGACACCTACAAGCCCGGGGTGATGCAGGCCGTGCTCGACCTGGGTGCCGACATCGTCAACGACGTGTGGGCGCTGCGCCAGCCCGGCGCGGCGGCCGTGGTGGCCAGCCATCCCCTGTGCGGGGTTTGCCTGATGCACATGCACCGCGACCCGCAGACCATGCAGGTGGCGCCCATGGCGGGCGACGTGGTGCGCGAGGTGCTGTCGTTCCTGGCGCGGGCGGCCGACGGCCTGCAGGCCCTGGGCGTGGCCCGGGAGCGCATAGCGCTGGACCCGGGCATCGGCTTCGGCAAGACGGTGGAACAGAACTTTGCCTTGCTGGCACGCCAGCAGGAGCTGGTGGCCACGGGCCATGCCGTGCTGGCCGGCTGGTCGCGCAAGTCGTCCCTGGGGGCGGTGACGGGGCTGGCCGTGGCCGGGGAGCGCATGCTGCCCAGCGTGGCGGCGGCACTGCTGGCCGTGGTGAACGGTGCGCGCATCGTGCGCGTGCACGACGTTGCCGAGACAGTGAGCGCCCTGGCCGTATGGCAGGCGATGGAGCAGCAGAAGCAGGCACAGCCATGAAGGCCGTGCGCCGATGGCAGGCGCATGGCAAACCAAAAAAACGATAGAACCCGAGGAGATTCCACCCATGACACGCCAGTATTTCGGCACCGACGGCATCCGCGGTACCGTGGGCCAGGCCCCCATCACCCCCGACTTCGTGCTGCGCCTGGCCCATGCCGTGGGGCGCGTGCTGCGCCGCTCCGAAGAGCGCCCCACCGTCCTGATCGGCAAGGACACGCGCATCTCGGGCTACATGCTCGAAAGCGCGCTGGAGTCCGGTTTCAACTCCGCCGGGGTGGACGTGGTGCTGCTCGGCCCGCTGCCCACGCCGGGCGTGGCCTACCTCACGCGCGCGCAGCGCGCCAGCCTGGGCGTGGTGATCAGCGCCAGCCACAACGCCTTCCCCGACAACGGCATCAAGTTCTTCAGCGCCCAGGGCACCAAGCTGCCCGACGCCTGGGAACTGGCGGTGGAGGCCGCCCTGGCAGAGGCCCCGGTGTGGGCCGACTCGGCCAGCCTGGGCAAGGCGCGCCGGCTCGACGACGCCGCGGGCCGCTACATCGAGTTCTGCAAGAGCACCTTTCCGCAGGACCTCACGCTCAAGGGCCTGAAGATCGTGGTGGACGGTGCCCATGGCGCCGCCTACCAGGTGGCACCCAAGGTGTTCCATGAACTGGGCGCCGAGGTGCTGTCCATCGGCTGCGCGCCCGACGGCCTGAACATCAACCACGAGGTGGGCGCCACCCACCCCGAGGCGCTGGTGCGCTCGGTGCGCGCCAACCGCGCCGACTACGGCATTGCACTTGATGGCGACGCCGACCGCCTGCAGATGGTGGATGCCTCGGGCCGCCTGTACAACGGCGACGAGCTGCTGTACCTGATGGCGGCCGACCGCCTGGGCCGCGGCGAGGAAGTGCCCGGCGTGGTCGGCACCCTTATGACCAACATGGCGGTGGAGGTGGCGCTGCAGCAGCGCGGCGTGCAGTTCGTGCGCGCCAAGGTGGGAGACCGCTATGTGCTCGAAGAGTTGGCACGCCACGGCTGGACGCTGGGCGGCGAGGGCTCGGGCCACCTGCTGGCGCTGGACCGGCACACCACGGGCGATGGCCTGGTCAGCGCCCTGCAGGTGCTGCAGGCCTGCGTGCGCAGCGGCAAAAAGCTGCCCGATCTGCTCAGCGACGTCACCCTGTACCCCCAGGTGCTGCTCAACGTGCGGCTGGCGCCAGGGCAGGACTGGAAATCCAACCAACTGCTGGCCCGCGAGACAGAGGCCGTGAAGCAGGAGCTGGGCACCACCGGCCGCGTGCTGATCCGTGCCAGCGGCACCGAGCCCCTGCTGCGCGTGATGGTCGAGGCGCGCGAAGCCCAACTGGCCAGCCGCAGCGCCCAGCGCCTGGCCGATGCCGCGCGTGCCGGTTGATGCCATGGCCGACGTAGCGATCGATGTGCGCCGCGTGGACTATGCCCATCCCGGCGATGCCCGGGCCCTGGTGCAGTTGCTCGACGGCTATGCCCGGGATCCTGCCGGTGGTGGCCAGCCGCTGGCCGGGCAGGTGCTGCAGGGCCTGCCCGCTGCACTGCAGCAGCGCCCCCAGGCCTTCAGCGTGATCGCCTGGGCGCAGCAGGGCGTGGACACGGCGCCCGTGCCCCGTGGGTCTCGTCAATTGCTTCGAGGGCTTTTCCACCTTTGCCTGCCAGCCCCTGGTCAACGTGCACGACGTGGTGGTGGCCCCGGGCTGGCGCGGCCAGCGCATCGCACAGCGCATGCTGGCGCTCGTCGAGTCCATGGCGCGTGAGCGCGGGGCCTGCAAGCTCACGCTGGAGGTGCTTTCGGGCAACACCAGCGCCATGGCGCTGTACCTGCGTGAAGGCTTTGCGCCGTATGCACTCGACCCAGCGATGGGTCAGGCGCAGTTTCTGCAGAAGAAACTGGCCTGAGCTCCACCGGGCCGGCACGGCCCGGTCTTTGTAAGCAGCTGTTTGCTTGCGGCCACGGCGGCGCGATCCGTGTAGCCTGTGGGCTGCTTCCATCCTCGTAAATCCCGATGCAGGGGCACAGCCGGTATCGTCCAGAATCTCGCACCCACAAGGTGGCGGCCGGCGGTGCACACAAGGCACCGTGACTGCATTTTCCAAGGAGCACGCCTTTCATGACCCATCTCCCCCTGCGCGCCGCAGTCGCCCGCCTGCTCCTTGCCGCCGCCTGTGCCGCAGCCCCCTGGTCGGCCCATGCCGGCAAGACGCTGGACGGCATCAAGGCCCGGGGCCTGGTGGTCTGTGGTGTCAACACGGCGCTGGCCGGCTTTTCGGTCGCCGACACCGGTGGCCGCTGGTCGGGCCTCGATGTGGACATCTGCCGCGCGGTGGCGGCGGCGGTGCTGGGCGACGGCGAAAAGGTCAAGTTCGTGCCGCTGAGCACCTCGCAGCGTTTCACGGCGCTGCAGTCGGGCGAGATCGACGTGCTCTCGCGCAACACCACCTTTTCGCTCACCCGCGATGCGTCCATGGGCCTGCACCAGACCGCCGTGACCTACTACGACGGGCAGGGCGTGATGGTGCTCAAGAAGAGCAACATCAAGAGCATGAAGCAGCTCAAGGGCCAGACGGTGTGCGTGCAGTCGGGCACCACCACCGAGAAGAACCTCGTCGACTATTCCAAGACCCACGACCTGGGCATCAAGCCCGCCGTGTTCGAGAAGGTCGAGGCCGCCACCGCGGCGTACTTTGCCGGGCGCTGCGTGGGCTACACCACCGACGCCTCGGGCCTGGCCTCGGTGCGCAACAAGGAGGCCAAGAACCCTGCCGAACATGTCGTGCTGCCCGAGCTGATCTCCAAGGAGCCGCTCGGACCCATGGTGCGCCGCGGCGACGACGAATGGTTCGCCATCGTCAAGTGGGTGGTCTACGGCCTCATCGAGGCCGAGGAGTACGGCGTGACCCAGGCCTCGGTGGACCGCCAGAAGACCGGCAGCACCGACCCCGTGGTGCAGCGCCTGCTGGGCACCACCGAAGACACCGGCAAGCTGCTGGGCCTGGACCGCGACTGGCTGGCCCGCGCGGTCAAGACCACGGGCAACTACGGCGAGATCTTCGAGCGCAACGTGGGCCCCAAGTCCGCGCTGGGCCTGCAGCGCGGACTGAACAACCTGTGGAACCGGAACGGGCTGATGTACGCCTTCCCCATCCGCTGAGGATTCGCGGAGCGGTCAGCCCTCGAAGCCCGTTCCGGGCGCCAGGGGCGCATGGCGGTAGCTGGCCGGCGTGCGGCTGAGCTTCACCGGCGCCCCGATGCCGCGGTAGCCGCCCGGCAGGTCCACCACCATCTGCCGGTGCGCGGTGTGCGGGTGCGCCAGCGCCGCATCGACGGACAGCACCGGCGCGGCGGGCACGCCTGCGGCCATCAGCGTGTCCACCAGCGCACTGCCGTCGAAATCCTTCATCGCGTCTTCCAGCACGGCCTTCAGCGCCACGCGGTTCACCGAACGGTCGCCGGCCCGGGCATAGCGGGGGTCGTCCGCCAGCGCCGGCACACCGATGCAGCGGCACAGGCTGGCGAACTGGCGGTCGTTGCCCACGGCGACGAACAGCGGCTGCGTTCGGGTGGCCAGGGTGTCGTAAGGGTAGATGTTGGGGTGCGCATTGCCTGTGCGCCGGGGCGTGTTGCCGTCCAGGAACCAGTTGGCCGCATGCGGGTGCAGCAGCGACAGGCCGCTGTCGTACAGTGCGGCTTCGACGAACTGCCCGCGGCCACTGCGCTGCCGCTCCTGCAGCGCCAGCAGCACGCCGATGACGGCGTTCAGGCCGGTCACCATGTCCACCACGGGCAGGCCCACGCGCAGCGGTCCTCCTTGCGCTTCGCCATTGATGCTCATGATGCCCGCCAGGGCCTGCACCGCCGCGTCGTAGCCGGGCAGGGCGCCGAGCGGACCATCGGACCCGAAGCCCGTGACGCGGCACCACACCAGGCGCGGGAAACGCTCTGACAGCGTTTCGTAGCCGATGCCCCAGCGCTCCATCGTGCCGGACTTGAAGTTCTCGATCAGCACATCGGCCTCGGCCACCAGCGCCAGCAGCGCCTCGCGGCCCTCGGGGCTGCCCAGGTCCAGGTGCATGCTGCGCTTGTTGCGGTTGAGCCCGTGGTAGTACGAGGCGACGCCGTCCTTGAAGGGCGGGCCCCAGGTCCGGGTGTCATCGCCCTGCGGGGGCTCCACCTTGAGCACGTCGGCGCCATGGTCGCCCAGGATCTGGCCGCAGTAGGGGCCGCCGAGGATGCGCGAGATGTCCAGCACGCGCACGCCGGCCAGCGCGCCGCGGGGAAGGGAATCGGAGGGAGTCATGGGGGCCTCAGTCGAGTTGTGCGCCGGACTGCTTGACGACGCCGGCCCATATGGCCATTTGCGCCTCGATGAACCGGCCCAGTTGCTCGGGCCTGGATGAGGGGGCGGGCTCCAGGCCCTGGGAGGCGAGCAGTTGCTTGACCTTGGCGGTGTTCAGCACCTCGATGAAGGCCTTGTTGAGCTTGGCGATGCGCTCGGGCGGCGTGCCCGCAGGCGCCACGATGCCGAAGAAGACACTCACGTCGTAGCCCGGGACGCCCTGCTCGGCGACGGTCGGCACCTCGGGCAGTGCCTGTGAGCGTTCTGCCGTGGTGACCCCCAGGGCCCGCAGCTTGCCGCTCTTGACGTAGGGCTGCGCGGTGAGCACGTCGGTGAAGCTCATGGTCACCTGCCCGCCGAGCAGGTCGGTCAGCGCCGGGCCCGTGCCCTTGTAGGGGATGTGCTGCAGGTCCACGCCGGCCGAGGCATTGAACAGCACGCCCGCCAGGTGCGACGAGGCCCCGTTGCCCGACGAGGCATAGCTCAGTTTGCCCGGCGAGGCCTTGGCGTAGGCGATCAGCTCCTTCACGGTCCTGGCGGGCACCGCGGGGTTCACCACCAGGATGTTGGGCAGGTGGCCGACCTGGATCACCGGGGCAAAGCTCTTCACCGGGTCGTAGCCGATCTTGCGGTAGAGGCTGGCGTTGATGGCCAGCGGGCCCGAGGTGCCGAACAGCAGGGTCTGGCCATCGGCCGCCGCGCGTGCCACGTACTCCGCGCCGATGTTGCCACCCGCTCCGGCGCGGTTTTCCACCACCATCGGCTGGGCCAGCCCGGCCTCGC
>NZ_AKJX01000091.1 GCF_000276605.1 Acidovorax sp. CF316
CCCCCAGCCGCAGCGACCGGCTCGTGCACACCCGCAGCGAATGGGTGGCCGCCATCCTGCAGGACTTCGCCCTGGTGCCGCAGCACATGCATATCGAGGTGCTGGACCTGTGCCTGCAGGACCTGGCCGAGGACGTGGTCTCGGCCACGGCGCTGGTGCATGTGCGTGGGCCCGACGCGGGCGAGACCCCGGCTGGCCAGGTGCCGGTGGCGCGCCTGGTGCTGGTGTTCCGCCTGGAAGGTGCGGAGTGGAAGATCGTGCACAGCGGCACCTCGGTGCCCTCGGGGCCCTTGCCGCAGGGAAGCGCCTCGGCCACCATGGCGCGCCTGCAGACCGACCACCGGGTGCTGCAGGCACAGCTGCAGGAGAGCACCCGGGCTCTGGCGGAGGCGCAGCAGCGCATCGATGCCATGGACCGCACCGACAACCTCACCGGCCTGGGCAATCGCCGCCAGTTCGACCACGTGCTGCAGCAGGCGTGGGAGCGCGCCCAGCGCGCCGCCACGCCGCTGGCGCTGGTGCTGCTGGAGGTGGATGCGCTGCGCCACTTCATGGACCGCCATGGCCACCTGGCGGCCGACGCCTGCCTCAAGACCCTGGCCGTCACGCTCACACAGATGCTGCAGGAACGCCCGGGCGCCCTGGTGGCGCGGTTTGGGGGCGATGCCTTTGTGTTGCTGCTGCCGGGTGCGAGCCTCGAGGAAGCCCACGCCCTGGCCGAAGGGGCCGTCGTGGCCGTGCGCACGCTGGCGCTGCCGCACGAGGGGTCGGCCCTGGGCCGGGTCAGCATGGGCGGCGGCGTGGCGCAGATGGTGCCGGTGCGCGACCAGCGCCCCGATGAACTGGTGCGCGCCGCCAGTGCCGCCCTGGCACGGGCACGGCAGGCGGGCGGCAACCGCGTGGAACCGTTGCCCGATTGAGCTGCCGCCTACCCTGAAACCTTCCAGGCCGCTTGCCAGGGGCCTTTGGGGTGCCCGCCACAATGGCGGGCTATGCATTCATCCGGTTTCTTCAAGATGGCCCTGATCCTGGGCCTGCTCTCGGCCATCGGCCCGTTCGCCATCGACATGTACCTGCCCGCGCTGCCCGAGATCGGGGCCAGCCTCGGTGCATCCGTGGGGGCCGTGCAGTGGAGCCTCACGGCCTTTTTCCTCTCGCTGGGCGCGGGCCAGCTGTTCTATGGACCGGTGTCGGACATGGTGGGGCGCAGGCCGCCGCTGTACTTTGGCCTGGGGCTCTTCACCCTGGCCAGCGTGGGCTGCGCGCTGGCCACCGACATCGAGACCCTGGTGGCCTTGCGCTTCGTGCAGGGCCTGGGCGCGGCGGCGGGTATGGCCATTCCGCGCGCCGTGGTGCGCGACCTGCACACGGGCACCGATGCGGCGCGGCTGATGTCGCTGTTGATGCTGGTGTTCAGCGTCTCGCCCATCCTGGCACCCCTGGCGGGCAGCGGCGTGATTGCCCTGGCCGGCTGGCGCGGCGTGTTCTGGGTGGTGGCGGTGGCCGCCGTGGCGGGCCTGGCGCTGGTCTATGCCAGCCTGGGCGAGACCCGGCCCGCGGCCGAGCGCGTGGAAAGCAGCCTGGGCGGTGCCCTGGGCGCCTACGGGCTGCTGCTGCGCGACTGGCACTACCTGGGCCTGGTGTTCATCGGCGGCTGCGCCATGGCGGGCTTCTTCGTGTACCTGGCGGGCTCGCCCTTCGTGCTCATCAACCACTATGGCCTCACGCCCACGCAGTACAGCCTGGCGTTCTCGGTGAATGCGGCGGCCTTCATCGGCACCTCGCAGTTCACGGCCGCACTGGGCGAGCGCTTCGGGCTGGTGCGCCTGGTCAAGGCGGCCGCCACCGGCTCGGGCCTGGTCATGGTGGCCATGCTCGGCTACTACCTGCTCGGCGGGGATCAGCTGGCGGTGCTCATCGGCCTGTATTTCGTGGCCAGTGCGCTCATGGGGCTGGTGATTCCCACCACCTCGGTGCTGGCGCTGGAAAAGCATGGCGCCATCGCGGGCACGGCCTCGGCCCTGCTGGGCACGCTGCAGATGCTCACGGGCGCGGCCGCCATGGGCATCGTGGGCCTGTTCGCCAATGGCAAGCCGCTGCCCATGGTGGTCGGCATGGCCGCAGGGGCCCTGGTGGGCGTGGCGCTGGCCTGGATCACGCTGGCGGGGCACAGCGACCAGTCGGTGGCCGCCGCCAGCGCCTGATCCGCGTCAGGCCTTCTTGCGGGAGGGCGGCTGCGCCGCCACCCGTTCGGCCAGGGTGCGGATGGTGCGGGGCGCCGAGCCCTCGGCATGGTTGCTGATGCACACGTATGCGTTCTGGCCCGCGCCGGTCACCCCGGCGATCAGACGGGCCAGCGCCTCGTGGTTCTCGGGGTCGGGGTGGTGCACCTTGTCGAAGGGCTCGTAGAGCTTTTCGGCCTCTTCGTACCCATAGGGGCCGTGCCGCGTGTTCAGCATCCAGCGGCAGACCAGCGGGCCCGGCCACAGGGCGCGCAGCATGTGCAGTTGCTCTGCCAGCGGCGGCATCTTGGGGTGCAGGTCGATGCAGTAGGTGGCCCCGGCCTCGCGCAGCACGGCCGCGAAGTCGAGGGCCATCCAGTGCGAGCTGATCCACTCGGGGTCGCGCACCTCCACGGCCAGGATGCCGTCGGGCGCGATGGGCGCCAGTTTCGGCTGGGCCAGCAGCATGGCGCGCAGGCGCTGCAGCACCTCGGGCAGGCGGTCGAGCTGGTCCATGGGCAGGGGGCTGAGCTGGAACACCAGTGCCCCGATCTTGCGGCCCAGGCCCTGCAGCGCGGGCTCCACGAACTCGGTGCGCGCCAGGTCGGCATTCAGAAAGGCGGGGTTGGGTTCGCGGCCCCGGCCGTCCTCGCTGCGCACCAGCGCATCGGTCACCAGGCTCGGTGCCTTGACCACAAAGCGGAAGTCGTCGGGCACCTGGCTCGCATAGCGTTCGTACTGGCTCACCGTGAGCGGGCGGTAGAAGCTGCGGTCGATGCTCACCGTGCGCAAGAGCGGGTGCTGGACGTAGATGGACAGGCCGTTCCTGGACAGCTGCGCAGGGGAATGCTCACCCTCCCAGACCAGGCCCTTCCAGCCCGGGTAGGTCCAGGTCGAGGTGCCCAGGTGCAGGGTGGGGGGCAGCCTTTGGGCCAGCGCGTGCAAGGCCTCGTCCTGCGGCTGGGCGGCGACGCCGATGCCCTTTTTTTGCTTGCCGGGCGGCGCCTCCTCTGCTGCGGGTGGGGTGGTTGCAGCGGGAGGAGGGGAGGGCGCGGGCGGCGGCGTGGGCGGGCCGCCGAACAGGTCGTCCTGGATGCCGCTCATGCCAGCGGCGTGGCCGCCGCGGGTTGCAGCGGGTCTTCGATGGCATCGGCCGCCTCGTCATTGAGGGCACGGCCTTCGCGCTGGGGTTGGGTGAGTGGGGTGGGCACCCATTTGTCGCCCTGGAAAAACTGGCGCGCGCCATCCTTGTCACCGGCCAGTTCCAGCTGCAGACGTTCGGCATCGCGCGCGCGGATGCGCTCGGCCACCTCGGCCACTTCCTCGGGGTCCACGCCCAGGGTTTCCAGCGCCTGCATGCCGAAGCCCATGGCCGACTCGAAGGTCTCGCGCATCTGGTAGTCCACGCCCAGGCGCAACAGTTCGATGGCGTGCTGCCGGTCGAAGGCGCGCGCCAGCACCGGGACCAGCGGGCACTCGTGCTTGAGCAGCTCGACGATGCGCGTGGTGGTCTTGGCGTCGTCCACGCACACCAGGATGGACTTGGCATGGTGCCCGCCGCTGGCGTGCAGCACATCCAGGCGCGTGCCGTCGCCGTAGTAGACCTTGAAGCCGAACTTCGCGGCCGCGCGGATCATGTCGGTGTCGTTCTCGATGATGGCGATGTCGACACCCCGCGCCAGCAGCAGCTGGCTGGCGATCTGCGCAAAGCGGCCAAAGCCGATGATGAGCACCGTGCCCTTGAGGCCGTCGGCGGCCTCCACGCCGTCCATGTTCTGGGCGGGCTCGGGTGGCATGAGCCAGCGCAGCGAGAGCACGGCCAGCGGCGTGAGCGCCATGGAAATGATCACGGCGGCGGTCAGCACGGCATTCATGCGCGCCTCGACGATGCCCGCGGCAGCGGCGGCCGAGTACAGCACGAAGGCGAATTCACCGCCCTGGGCCATGAGCATGGTGCGCTGCAGGGCCTCGCCATGGGCGGCCTTGGTGAAGCGCGCCACGGCATACACGCCGATGCCCTTGATGGCCATGCAGGCCACCACGCCGCCCAGCAGCAGCGTCCAGTTCTGCAGCACCAGCGGGATGTCGAGCGCCATGCCCACGCCCATGAAGAAAAGGCCCAGCAGGATGCCGCGGAACGGCTCCACGTCGGCCTCGAGCTGGTGGCGGAAGGTGGATTCGGAGAGCATCACGCCCGCCGCGAAGGCACCCATGGCCATCGACAGGCCGCCCCATTGCATGGCCAGCGCCGCCCCCAGCACCACCAGCAGTGCGGCGGCGGTCATCACCTCGCGCGCCTTGGCCCGTGCCAGCACACTGAACAGCGGGTTCAGCAGCCAGCGGCTGACCGCGACCAGGCCCACCACGGCGGCCAGCGCCACGCCCACGGTGACCCAGCGCGAGACGGCCTCCCCGGTCGGTGCGGGCGAGAGAAAGGCCACGATGGCCAGCAAGGGCACGATGGCCAGGTCTTCGAGCAGCAGGATGGAGACGATGCGCTGGCCGCGCGGGGTGGAGGTGTCGCCGCTTTCGTCGAGCAGCTGCATCACGATGGCCGTGGACGAGAGCACGAAGCCCGAGGCCGCGATGAAGGCCACGGACGACGAGAGCCCTGCCACCACGCCGGCCCCGGTGAGCAGGGCGATGCAGGCTACGACCTGGGCCAGGCCCAGCCCGAAGATCTGGCGCCTGAGGTTCCACAGCCGGGTGGGCTGCATCTCCAGGCCGATCACGAAGAGGAACATCACCACGCCGAGCTCGGCCACGTGCAGGATGGTCTGCGCCTCGCTGAAGAAGCCCAGGCCGAAGGGGCCGATGGCCAGGCCGGCCGCCAGGTAGCCCAGCACCGAGCCCAGGCCGAGCCGCTTGAACAAGGGGACGGCAATGACGCCAGCGGCCAGCAGCACGACGACTTTGACGAGTTCGGTGCCTGATTCAGCAGCGGCCATGGGGACTCCGGGACAAACGGGGAAACAAGCGGAAACGGGGGATGGCAGGATGGTAGCGCCATCCTGGGGGGCGCCGGCCGACCCGGGTGTCAGGAACCGGCGAACAGGCCGCCTTCGTCGAGCAGTTCGTAGGCGATCTCGGGGCGCTGGTCCATGCCCTTCTTGATCGCCGCCGGAATAGCCTGGCGGGTCTTGCGGCACAAACCGCGCTGGTCCTCCACCAGGATGGCGATGCCGCGCAGGGTGCGCACCTCGTTGGGGCTCAGGCTGATGGCGATGCGGATCCCCAGCTGCTGCTGCATGCGCTTCTGCATGCGGCGCAGGTCCGCGAGGCTGGAGATGCTCTCCAGCCGGGTGATCAGCTTCTTCTCCTCGGCCTGGGTCAGCTGCAGGATGCGGGTGTCGCCGCCAGGCGTCTGCATCAGCGCGTCCCGCTCGCAGACACAGGCGCCTGGAGGGCATTCCGTGCGGACGGGAAAGGGCAGGGGCGTCATGGCTGGCGGGCGGGGGGCTGGCTTGGGCTGGTTGGGACTGGCAAGAGGCAGTGCAGGCATTCTACGAACCCTGGGGTATTTCCGAGGGGATGCCGGGCTGTTACGAAAAGTGCCTGTGGCAAACTCCCGCGCTTCGCGTATTTTTTCGAGTTTCAGAGAGTTTGCCCACCCATGCAGCAGATCGTCCGGCAGTTGGCCGCAGAAATCAAAGTCAGTGAATCCCAGGTGCGCGCAGCGGTGGAGCTGCTGGACGGGGGGGCCACGGTGCCCTTCATCGCCCGCTACCGCAAGGAAGTGACCGGCGGGCTCGACGATATCCAGCTGCGCGAGCTGGAAGCGCGCCTGTCCTACCTGCGCGAGCTCGAAGACCGCCGCGCTGCCGTGCTCAAGAGCATCGACGAGCAGGGCAAGCTGACCGACGCCCTGCGCGTGGCGATCGCCAGCGCGCCCACCAAGCAGGAGTTGGAGGACATCTACCTGCCCTTCAAGCAAAAGCGCCGCACCAAGGGCCAGATGGCGCGCGAGTTCGGCATCGAGCCGCTGGCCGACAAGCTGTTTGCCGACCCTACGCTGGACCCCGCGGCCGAGGCGGCTGCCTTCACCAAGCCCCCCGAGGTGCTGGACGACGGCAAGACCGGCGCCGATTTCTCCACAGTGCCGGCCGTGCTGGACGGGGTGCGCGACATCCTGTCCGAGCGCTGGGCCGAAGACGCCGTGCTGGTGCAGTCGCTGCGCGAATGGCTCTGGGCCGAGGGCCTGTTGCGCAGCAAGAAGATCGACGGCAAGAACGAGAACGACCCCGAGGTCTCGAAGTTCCGCGACTATTTCGAATACGACGAGCCCATCGGCCGCGTGCCTTCGCACCGGGCGCTGGCGGTGTTCCGCGGCCGCGCCCTGGAAATCCTCGAAGGCAAGCTGGTGCTGCCGGTGGAGCCGGAGCCGGGCAAGCCCAGCCTGGCCGAAGGCAAGATCGCCCTGCACCTGGGCTGGAGCCACGCCGGCCGGCCCGCCGACGACCTGCTGCGCAAGTGCGTGTCCTGGACCTGGCGCGTGAAACTGAGCCTCTCGACCGAGCGCGACCTGTTCGCCCGCCTGCGCGACGATGCCGAGAAGGTCGCCATCAAGGTGTTTGCCGACAACCTGCGCGACCTGCTGCTGGCGGCGCCCGCCGGCCCGCGCGTGGTGATGGGCCTGGACCCGGGAATCCGCACCGGCGTGAAGGTGGCCGTGGTGGACGACACCGGCAAGCTGGTGGAAACCGCCACGGTGTTCCCGCACGAGCCGCGCCGCGACTGGGAAGGCTCGCTGCACACCCTGGCTAAGCTGGCCGAAAAGCATGGCGTGAACCTGATCGCCATCGGCAACGGCACGGCCAGCCGCGAGACCGACAAGCTGGCGGCCGACCTGATCAAGCTGGCCGCCAAGGCCGAGCGCGCCATCGAGAAGGTGGTGGTGAGCGAAGCCGGTGCCTCGGTCTACTCCGCCAGCGAATACGCCTCGCAGGAGATGCCCGACGTGGACGTGAGCCTGCGTGGCGCCGCCAGCATTGCGCGCCGCCTGCAGGACCCGCTGGCCGAACTGGTGAAGATCGACCCCAAGAGCATCGGCGTGGGCCAGTACCAGCATGACGTGAACCAGAGCGAGCTGGCGCGCACCCTGGGCACCGTGGTCGAGGACTGCGTGAACTCCGTGGGCGTGGACCTGAACACGGCCAGCGTGCCTTTGCTCAGCCGCGTCTCGGGCCTGTCGGCCAGCGTGGCCAAGGCGGTGGTGCGCTGGCGCGAGGCCAACGGTGCGTTCAAGAGCCGCAAGCAGCTCATGGACGTGGCCGGCCTGGGCGCCAAGACCTTCGAGCAGAGCGCGGGCTTCTTGCGCATCCGCGGCGGCGACAACCCGCTGGACATGACTGGCGTGCACCCCGAGACCTACCCTGTGGTCGAGCAGATCATGGAAAAGACCGGCAAGCCCGTGGCCGAGATCATGGGCCGCGCGGACATGCTCAAGACCTTGAAGCCCGAGCTCTTCGCCAACGAGAAGTTCGGCGTGATCACGGTCAAGGACATCCTGGGCGAACTCGAAAAGCCCGGTCGCGACCCGCGCCCGGACTTCAAGGTGGCGCGCTTCAACGACGGCGTGGAAGACATCAAGGATCTCAAGGAAGGCATGATCCTGGAGGGCACGGTGAGCAACGTGGCGCAGTTCGGTGCCTTCATCGACCTGGGGGTGCACCAGGATGGCCTGGTGCACGTGAGCCAGCTGGCGCACAAGTTCGTGAACGATGCGCGCGAAGTGGTCAAGACCGGCGACATCGTCAAGGTCAAGGTCATGGAGGTGGACGTGGAGCGCAAGCGCATCGGCCTGTCGATGAAGCTCGGTGACGCCCCCCCACGCCAGGGGGGCGACCGCGGTGGCTACCGCGACAACCGCTTCGAGAGCGCGGGGCGCGGTCAGCAGCCGCAAGGCGGCCGCCGGGCACCCGAGCCGGCGCAGCAATCGGCCATGGCATCGGCCTTCGCCAAGCTGCAGCAGACCAAGGGCCGCTAAAGTCCCACGGGCAGCGCCCGCTGACCGTTGGTACCGCCACCCCAACCGCCCGTGCAGGTAGGATGGCACGGCCGGTTTGGGTGATGGCCGGGCGCGGCGGGCAGCGCCATAATCGGCACTTGTCCCACCAGAGGTCCAGTCACCCATGGAGTTGAATGCACTGCTGGCACAGCCGGCGGCCCTGCCCAGCCTGCCGCGCACCGTTGCGCTGCTGATGAGCGAGCTGGCCCAGCCCGAGCCCAGCCTGCGGCGCATGAACCAGCTCTTTGCTACCGACCCGGCCCTGGCCGCGCGCCTGCTGGAGCTGGCCAACTCCCCGGCTTTCCAGATGCCGCGCCAGATTGCCGGCATTCCCCAGGCCCTGGCCCTGCTGGGCACCGCGCAATTGCGTGGGCTGGTCACATCGGCGCCCCTGGGCACCACCTCGCGCTCCGTGCCCGGGGTCAACATGCAGCAGTTCTGGCGCTGCAGCCTCAATACCGCCAAGCTCGCGCGCTCGCTGGCGGGCCTGGTGCACCACGACCAGATCGCCGCCTACACGGCCGGCCTGCTGCATGCCCTGGGCGAACTCGTGATCCACCTGGCCGATCCCGAGAAGGCCCATTCGGTCAACACCCTGGTGGCGCCGCTGGACCTGCGCCGTACCAAGGTGGAGCAGCGCATCTTCGGCTACTGCTACAGCAAGGTGTCGGCCGGGCTGGCGCGGCGCTGGCAACTGCCCGAGGTCGTGGTCGACGCCCTGCAGTACCAGGATGCACCGTTCGAGAACAAGGCCTACGAGCCGCTGGCCGGCGTGATCCACCTGGCCTCCTGGCGTGCCCGTGCTCGCGAGGCCGGGCTCAACGAGAACGAGCTGGCCGTCTCCTTCCCGGGGGAGGTGGGTCTGGTGCTGGGCCTGGACATCGACATGGTGCTGCAGCAGGACCCCATCGACTGGAACGTGCGCCCCGAGGCCGCAGCGGATTACGTGGTCTGATACGGATTGGCGTTCAATCGCACAACTAGGCGGGAAGCCGCAGACAGCGCTGTAGCACGGCAAGGCGAACCAACGAGGTTAGACGGTTGAAGGCAAATCCGTATGATCCCTGCTCTGGGACAATGCAGGGCATGAAAGCATTGCGCATCCATGCGGGCCCGCGCGCCCGCCGGCACCTTGAACAGCATGGCCTGCAACCGGGCGATGTGCGCGTGGTCCCCGCGGCGGCCGGCGGCCCCAAGGGCCTGATCCTGGGCCCGTTGGACCGGTTTCTGTTTGGCGAGTGGCTGGCCGGCTCCCGCCAGCCGGTGCACCTGGTGGGCGCATCCATCGGCGCCTGGCGCATGGCCACGGCCTGCCTGGGCGGCTCGGTGGCGGCCTTCGAGCGGCTGGAGCATGACTACATCCACCAGAGCTATGAGCTGCCGCCAGGCAAGAAGCGGCCCCCGGCGTCGCACGTGAGCGAACGCTTTGGCCAGAACCTGCAGGCCTTCTATGGCGGTCGGGTCGGGGAGGTGCTGAGCCACCCACGCTACCACCTGCACATCGTCACCTCGCGTGGCCGGCATGTGCTGGCGCGCGAGCACCGGGTGGGCACGCCGCTCGGCTACCTCGGGGCCTTCCTGAGCAATACGGTGCACCGCAAGGCCCTGGGCGCATGGCTCGAGCGGGTGGTGTTCTCGTCGCCGGATGCAGGCCTCGCAACGGGTGCTGCCTTGCCTTTCGGGACGGCCGACTTCCGTACGCGCCAGGTGCAGCTCACCGAGCAGAACTTCATGCCCGCGCTGCAGGCCAGCTGTTCCATCCCCTTCGTGCTGCAGGCCGTGCACGACATTCCAGGTGCCCCGCGCGGCGCCTACTGGGACGGCGGCATCACCGACTACCACCTGCACCTGGGCTACCACCAGTCGCCCATGGCGCAGGTGGTCGAGGGTGCGGCCCGGGCCGGCGGCGGCCTGGTGCTGTACCCGCACTTCCAGCAGCAGGTGGTGCCCGGCTGGCTGGACAAGGGGCTCAAGTGGCGGCACCGCTCGACCAGCGCACTCGATTCCATGGTGGTGCTCTCGCCGCACCCCGAGTGGGTGCGTTCCCTGCCCAACAGCAAGCTGCCTGATCGCAACGATTTCACCCACTACGGCACCGATGCTGCGGCCCGCGCCAGGGCCTGGCTGGGCGCCACGGCGGCGAGCCGGCAGCTGGCTGACGAGTTTGCCGCGTGGTTGGAGCGGCCCGACATGGCGGCGGTGCAGCCGCTGTAGCTGCGCAGCGGCTGGCCGCCGCCGCCCTCAGCGTGCGGGTGTGGGCGCAGCGGGCCGCGGCTGCAGGCGCGCCATTTCGTACGCCCGTGCCCAGGCGAGCACCTCGCTGGCCGGCATGGGCGGCGCGATGCCGAAGCCCTGGGCGCGTTCGCAGCCCAGCGCGAGCAGCTTCTCGCCATGGGCCGGGGTTTCCACGCCTTCGGCAATCACGTGGCGGTTGAAGGCGCGGGCCAGCGTGACGATGGCATTGACCAGGGTCAGGTCGTCCTCGTCGTGCAGGATGCCCTGCACGAAGGACTGGTCGATCTTGATGGTCTCTGCCGGCAGGCGTTTGAGGTAGGAGAGAGAAGAAAATCCGGTGCCGAAGTCGTCGAGCGCGAAGCGCACGCCGAGCGCCTGGCAGCTGTGCATCATGCTGCGCATGTACTGCATGTCCTGCAGCGCGGCGGATTCGAGGATTTCCAGTTCCAGCCGCGATGGGTGCACCTCGGGGCAGGTCAGCAGCAGGTCCTTGAGCCGCTCCACGAAGCCTGCGCGCTGGAAGTGCTGCGCAGCGATGTTCACGCTGACCTCCCACTGCACGCCGGTCAGGCTCCACTGCCGCATCTGGGCCAGGGCCTCGCGCAGCACCCACTCGCCGAGTTCGGCCACCACCTCAGCGTCCTCCAGCAGCGGCAGCACGTGCTGGGGCCCCAGCAGGCCCTGCTCGGGATGCTGCCAGCGCAGCAGGGCCTCCATGCCCAGTACCTCGCCGGTGCGCAGGTTGACCTTGGGCTGGTAGTACAGGCGCATTTCTCCGGCCTGCAGCCCCTGGGTCACCCGGGTCTGCCGCGAATGCTGGGTCTGCACCGCGTGGTCGAGCTGCACGTCGAACAGGTGCATGCGGTTGCGGCCCGAGCGCTTGGCCTGGCACATGGCCTGATCGGCCTGGCGCAGCAGGGTGTCGGGGTTCACGTCGTCCTGCGGGAACACGGCCACGCCCACGCTGGCCGTGGTGTGCAGCAGGCGGTCGTCGATGGCATAGGGCGCGGCCAGTTGCTGCATGAGCTGGCGCACCTGCTCCTCGATGGCGGGCACGTCGGTCTGGTGGTTGAGCAGCAGCACGAACTCGTCGCCGCCCAGGCGCGCTGCGGCACTGCTGCCGGTGGCAAAGGCGTTCAGGCGCTGGGCCACCTCCTTGAGCAGGCGGTCGCCCATGCGGTGGCCGTGGGCGTCGTTGATGGCCTGGAAATGGTCCAGGTCCAGCATGCACACCGCCAGCAAGGTCGGGCTGCGGCCGGTCACGAACAGGGCGTGCGTGAGCCGCTCGGCCAGGGAGGCGCGGTTGAGCAGGCCGGTCAGTGCGTCGTGCCGGGCATGCCAGGAGATCTGGTGGCGCAGGTGGCTGGCCTCGGTCACGTCGCGGAACACCAGCACGCAGCCCGACGCCCGCCCGCTGCCCTGGCGGATGGCCGAGGCGGTGTACTCGATCGCATAGCGCTCGCCCGAGCGGTGCAGCAGCACCTCCTGCATGGCCGGGCGGGTAGGGGCCACCACGGTGGCATCGCCGGTGGCCCGGGTGGCGGCCTGACTCGCTGGCTCTTCGTACAGCCGGAACACGTCGTCCAGCAGCTCGCCCAACGCCTGTTCGGCGGTGAAGCCGGTCATGAGCTGGGCGGCTTCGTTGATGGTCTCGATGCAGCCGGCCAGGTCGGTGGTGATCACGCCATCGCCGATGGAGGCCAGCGTGACCTGGGCCCGGTCCTTCTCGTTGCGCAGGGCCTGCTCGGCGCGCTTGCGCTCGGTGATGTCCACCAGCGTGCCCACGGTGCCGGCCACGGCGCCGTTCGTGCTGGTGAAAGGCGCCTCGTAGTAGGCCATGGTGCGCGCCAGCTGGCCCGGTGGCTGCACCAGGACCTCGTTGTCCTGCGACATGGCCAGTTGCCGGGATTGGGCGGGTGAGAGCAGGTGCGGCGCCGTGAGGCCGGGGAACATCCCTTGCCCCGGCAGACCCGGGTCGCCGTTCTGGAACAGCCGCTGCCAGGCGCGGTTGGCGTCGACGAAGGTGCCGTCCGCCTCGCGCACGAACACCGGCAGGGGCAGGGCGTCGATGAGCTGGCGTGTGAAGTGCAACTGCTCGCTCTGCAGTTGCTGCGTCTCGCGCAGCGAGTGCACCAGGGACTGAACCTTGCCGGCCATGTCGTTGAAGGTGTGGGCCACGGCGCGCGATTCCAGCGTTCCCTGGATGTCCATGCGCGTGTCCAGGTGCCCCTGGCGGAAGCGGTCCGTGGCCTCGGTCAGGCGGCGCAGCATGCGGGCATTGGCGCGCAGGATCAGGGTCAGCAGGAACAGGATGGTGAAGATGTTCAGCGCCGAGATCCGGGCCTGCACGACCACGGTCTTCCAGATCCGGTCCACCAGGATGCCGGGATCGGCGGTGACCGTGAGCACGCCGGTACGCCCGTCGGCGAAGGTCTGGCCGAAACGTTGCGTGGGTGGGCTGATGTCCAGCAGGTCGGCAAACCAGGCAGGGGCCTGCATGGCCACGGGCGGCGCTGCCCACTGCAGGGGCGCCTGGCCCGGCACCTGCCACAGCAGCGACTGCACGGCCGGGCCGAAGCGGGTGGGGGTGGCCTGCAGCACGCGGGCGGCAGATTCGCGCTGCGCCGGGTCCAGCGCCACCAGGCTGGGCAGCAGGCTGTCGCCCACGCGCGCGAGCTCGGCCACGGCACGGTCGTGGGCTTCCTGCTCTTCGAGGGACACCAGTTGCTGGTAGCGCACGGCCACGACCGCCACGATGATCACCAGGATCGCGAGGTACAGCCGGGGGGAGGTTCCCTGCGTCAGCCAGGCCCTGAATTTTTCTGCGCGCATGGATGGATCAGCCAGTCATTTCATGGAATGGATGAAAGAGCGCGCGCAGCACCGCCATCGGCCGTCGCCAGCCCGTCTCGGGCGGCGCGCCAAGGGCCCGGCCTGCGCGCCGGCCATGCACTCCCACCATGCATGCCCGCCTCGCTCAGCAGTGGCAACGGGGCCTGGCGCCCTGCAGCGCCGGCCCGTTAATTACTTTGTTAATTATTGTTTGACAGTGCAGCAGTTTAGCTGCACGGGCGCTGCCTGCGCCCCGCCCGTATGGGGGAGGCTGTTGCAAGGGGGGGGCGGGGCTGCCGCCGCCAGGGAACTGCCACGGCCTGGCGCCAGGCCGCCCGGCGCTGCTACAGCGACTGGGTGAGCATGTCCCGGTATTCCTCGGGCGTGGCGATGCGCGGGTTGGTCTTGTGGCAGTGGTCGGCCATCGCGCCCTTGATGATGTCGTCGAACATGCTTTCGGTTACGCCCATGGCCGCCAGGCCCGTGGGCAGGCCCAGGCGGGCGTTCATGTCGCGGATGGCCTCGGGAATGTCAAGCGCGCCGGCCAGGCCCATGGCGTGCGCCATGCGTTCCAGGCGCTGCTCCTTTTGCACCGATTCGGCGCCGGCGTTGAAGCGCACCACGGCCGGCAGGAACATGGCGTTGAGCGTGCCGTGGTGCAGGCGCGGGTTCACGCCGCCCAGGCTGTGGCTGAGCGAGTGCACGGCGCCCAGGCCCTTCTGGAAGGCCATGGCGCCCTGCATGCTGGCGCTCATCATGTGCAGGCGTGCGTCGCGGTCGCTGCCGTTGCGCGTGGCAGGCTCGATGTGGGCCCAGCCGCGCGTGAGACCGTCCAGGGCAATGCCATCGGCCGGCGGGTTGAACGCGGCCGACATGAAGGTCTCCATGCAGTGTGCGATGGCATCCATGCCCGTGGCCGCGGTGAGCGCGGGTGGCAGGCCCAGGGTGAGTTCGGGGTCGCAGATGGCGGTCTTGGGCACCAGGTTCCAGGAGTGGAAGCCGAGCTTGCGGTGGTCGTCGACGATGATGATGGCGCCGCGCGCCACCTCGCTGCCGGTGCCGCTGGTGGTGGGCACGGCGATCAGCGGCGCAGCGCGCTCGGTGATGCGCGGCGAGCCGCCTTCGATGGTGGCGTAGTGGGTGAGCGGGCCCTCGTGCGTGGCGGCGATCGCGATGCCCTTGGCACAGTCGATGGCCGAGCCCCCGCCCACGGCGATCAGGCCGTCGCAGCCCTCGCGTTGGTAAACCTCGACCGCGGCGCGCACGGCCGCTTCGGTGGGGTTGGCCGGGGTCTGGTCGAACACCGCCACGGGCAGCCCCGTGAGCGCGTCCAACGCCTTTTGCAGCACCCCCGCGGCCTTGACGCCGGGGTCCGTCACGACGAGCGGGCGGGTGATGCCCACGCGCTCGCATTCCTGCTGGAGCAGCTTCACGGCGCCGAACTCGAACTGGATCTGGGTGACGTAGTAGATGAAGGCCATGGTGTTGCGGGAGTTGCGTTTACGATTGCTCTAAAACCTGTCGCAGAGACTTTACAACCGGGAGACACCCATGACCCTGAAGCAAACCCTCATGGCCGCCACTTTGTTCGTCACGTGCGTGACAGCGGTGCACGCCGATTGCCTGACCGATGCGCAGGCCGCCGAGCTGCTGGCCCACTACGTGGCGCGCACCCCGGCGCCCAACCCGGTGAACCTCTCGGACGCCGATGGCGCCTGCACGCGTGGCAAGTTCAACCAGCTGCTGGCGCAGCGCATGGGCAAGGTCGTGGGCTACAAGGCGGGGCTCACCAACCCGGCGGTGCAAAAGCGCTTCAACACCGACAAGCCGGTGTGGGGCAAGCTTTACGAGGGCATGGTCCTGCCCAGCGGTGCCAGCGTGGAGGCGGCCTTTGGCGCGCGCGCGCTCTACGAGGCCGACATGCTGGTGCGCGTGAAGAGCGCCGCCATCAACCAGGCCAAAACGCCCGAGGAGGTGCTGGATGCCATCGACCAGGTCATTCCCTTCATCGAACTGCCCGACCTGATGGTGCAGGCACCGCCCCAGCTCAATGGCGCGGGCGTCACCGCCATCAACGTGGGCGCGCGCCTGGGCGTTGCGGGCACGCCGCTGCCGGTGCCTGTCTACCGTGGCGAGCGCTATGCGCTGCTCAAGGCCCTGGCCGACATGAATGTGTCGCTTACCGATGGTGCCGGCGCGCGCTTGGGCGGCGGCAAGGGCAGCGATATCCTGGAGCATCCGCTCAATGCCGTCGTCTGGCTGGCCGGGGCCTTGCAGAAGGAGGGCATCACCCTGCAGCCGGGCGACCTGGTGAGCCTGGGCTCGTTCTCGGCGCTGCTGCCCCCCAAGGCCGGCCTGTCGGTCACGGCCACCTACGACGGTCTGCCGGGTGCTGCGCCGGTGCGCGTCACCTTCAAGTAGCCCTTGCCCCATTTTGTCCTTGAGAAAGCTTTCGCGTTGACCGATCTGCATATCCACGCCAACCGCCTGACCCCCCAGATGCGCAGTGTGCTCGAACGCATGGCGCGTGCGGGCCACCCGCCGCTGTACACGCGCACGCCGCAGGACGCGCGCACTGCCTACGCGGCCGGTGCCGATGTGCTGGAGATTCCGAAGGCCGCGTTGCCCCGCGTGGAGGACTTCACCATCCCCGCGCGAGATGGCCATGCATTGCCCGCGCGGCTGTATGCGCCTTCCACCGGCGCGCCTTTGCCCGTGCTGCTGTACACGCATGGCGGCGGCTTCACCATCGGCAGCATCGGCACGCACGACATCCTGTGCCGCGAGCTCGCGCGCTTGGCGGGCTGCATGGTGGTCTCGCTCGACTACCGGCTGGCGCCGGAGCACCGTTTTCCGACGGCCACTCACGATGCCTGGGATGCCCTGGCCTGGTTGCATGCCAATGCCGCCCGCCTGGGCGCCGACCCGGCGCGGATCGCCGTGGGCGGCGACAGCGCGGGCGGCACGCTGGCCACGGTGAGCGCCATCCTCGCGCGCGATGCGGGCCTGCCGCTGGCGCTGCAGCTGCTGATCTACCCCGGTTGCGCAGCCCACCAGGACACGCCTTCGCACGCCCGTTTTGCCAGTGGCCTGGTGCTCGACGAGCCGGCCATCACCTGGTTCTTCGGCCAGTACGTCACCACCCGCGAGCAGCGGGAGGACTGGCGCTTTGCCCCCCTGCATGCCGACGACCTGGAGGGCGTCGCCCCCGCGTGGATCGGCTTGGCCGAGTGCGACCCGCTGGTGGACGAGGGCGTGGACTATGCCGACAAGCTGCGTGCGGCCGGCGTGGCGGTGGACCTCGAGATCTACCGCGGCGTGACGCACGAATTCATCAAGATGGGCCGCGCGATCCCCGAAGCGCGCCAGGCCCACGCCGACGCGGCACGCGCGCTGCGTGCCGCTTTCCACATGGAGTGAGACGTTTCCTTATGGCCCAACAACCCCAACGCCGTGATTTCCGCTGCTTCCACCGCCTGCGCGTGCGCTGGGCCGAGGTGGACATGCAGAAGATCGTCTTCAACGGCCACTACCTGATGTACATCGACAACGCCATGTCGGAGTACTGGCGCGCCCTGGCCTTGCCCTACGACGCCAGCATGCACGCCCTGCAGGGCGAGATGTTCGTGAAGAAGGCGAGCCTCGAATACCACGCCTCGGCGCGCATGGACGACACGCTGGACGTGGGCATGCGCTGTGCGCGCGTGGGCAATTCCTCGTGCCTGTTCGAGGCAGGCATCTTCAGTGGGGACCGGCTGCTGGTTTCGGGCGAACTGGTCTACGTGTTCGCCGACCCCGTGGCGCAGAAGTCGCGCCCCGTGCCGGAGGTACTGCGCCAGATCATTACCGGCTTCGAAGCCGGCGAGGACCTGGCCGAGGTGAAGACCGGCGACTGGAACGCCCTGGGCCGCGATGCGGGCCGCCTGCGCACGGCGGTGTTCGTGACCGAGCAGGGCATCCCGGCCGAGATCGAGGCCGATGCGCTCGATGCCACCGCGCGCCATGCGGTGGTCTACAACCGCCTGGGCCAGGCGATAGCGACGGGGCGGTTGCTGCAGGAGGCGCCGGGTGTGGGGCGCATCGGGCGGTTGGCGGTGGACCGGTCGGTGCGGGGCACGCGGTGGGGGCGCATGGTGCTCGATGCCCTGGTCGACGCCTCGCGGGCGCGCGGGGATCGGGAGGTGCAGTTGCATGCGCAGAGCAATGCAGAGGGGTTCTATCGCCGCGCTGGGTTCTCCGTTGTCGGAGAGCCCTATGACGAGGCTGGGATTGAGCATGTGGTGATGGTTCGGTGCTTCTGATTTTTTCTTGGGGTGTTGCTTCGCTTTGATCCCGCGTGCCTGTGGTGAGGTCGGAGGCCGGGATGTGCGCCCGGCGGCGCAGTAACTTTCTCTTGCGTCGCCAAGAGAAAGTCACCAAAGA
>NZ_AKJX01000092.1 GCF_000276605.1 Acidovorax sp. CF316
TGCTGCTGTGCGGTCGCGGCAGCGAGATGCGCCCGATCTGCCTACCGCTGGCGGCGCTGCTGCTGAGCCACGGCGCAGGCCCGGATGCCGGAGGCGAGCTGGTGGATGGCACGAAGGGCGAGATCTACTGGGACATCTTGCTGCGGGGCGACTGGAGCCGCGAGGCGTGGGACAGCCATGCCGCGACCGGCACGGTGGTTGAACGACTTCGCCATCGACAGGACCAAGCGCCGGACGAGGTCGACGCTGAACTCATCGCGATTTTGGAGAATCGCGGCCGGTAGTAGGCCAACCGACCGCTCGACAGCCAACGTTTGCAAGCGCCTTCTGGCTTGCATTGAGTTGCGCCGATGCGGCAGCAGGTCCTCGAAACGGGGGTGCTCTGGACGACCGCTTTTGATTGGGCTTCGAAGACCGCTTTGGGCCCTGAGCCGTCCGTTCAGGAGCGCCACCCGTAAGCTGCTATTGACTTGTTGCACGCTGCTGTTGGAAATCCTGGTGTCTGCCGTCGGCAAGCTATAGTTTGCGGAGTTGACCCGTGCCGGGTTTCAGAGAATTTTTATACCTGGACGTTTGAACAGGTCACCCCTTGCAAACCTATGCTGCAAGCCACGTCCAGGGAACATCAGTGTCCAGAATATCCCGCACGGTCCAGTTTATCCCGCAGGTTTTGCGGGATGCATCACGTTAGGTCTCAAATGTCCTCCTACCGCGAGCGAAGAGAAGCAGGCCCGGACTTCCGGGTCTACTATCGGTTCCTGAGCGAGGGCGAAGGTGGACGGAAGGACCTTCCTTTCCAGCACATTCGTTCCGACTTCCTCTACGAGGGCGAGGATCCGCAGACGGATGGAATATGGTGCATTTGGCCCGAGTTTGTCTCGGGCAATGGCACGGTCCTTCCGGACGATCAGCGCGTCCCTATGGAAGGTCTTGCTGATATGTACATCCTCAACGCCGAGCTTCGTGCAGAGCATGCAAAGCGAATTCATGTAGGGGTCAAGGGCTACTTCGTTGAGGGGCCCAAGAGAACTGCTGCATGCGAAGTTGTCGCTGTTTTGAGCTTGGCGAATGCTGAGCTCTAACCCCTCCGCCAAGGGGAACTGCCTACGGCAGGCCCCTTACGTCAAACGTTAAGCTGCACAAAATATGGCACTGCCATTCCTCGTCGCCTGCTCGATTCCCGCGCCAGTGCTGTTCGAGCTGCGCGATGGCCGCTTTCAACTCATGGAGCAAGGCGCACTCTCTCCATTCATGGCAGGCCGAGGCTATCTTCTAGTCGAGCAGGACCTAGCAGTCTTTCTTAAGCAAGCAAAAGTCCAGCGCGTCACATTTGAACCCGTAGTCCTGTTCACGCCCGTCACTGGTGAAGAGTTCCGTTCGCACGTTCGAATCTACGTCAGTCAATTCTTTCGAGAAAACGAGTTGCTCGATCTCGATGTCACCGGTCGGCGCATGCTGACGCTCAATGATCAGTACTACTTCGCAAGCCCGGAGCTCAAAGCACTCTTGGCTGACAGTCCGTTCCGATATCTTGACTTCAGCGAGGGGCTTAGTGGGTTCGCCGCAGGTGCAGCCTAACCCCTCCGTCAAGGGGACGTGCCTTCGGCCGGCCCCTTACGTCGAACGTTGAGCGTCCGCTTTCATCTGCCGCCAAAGACCGCTTCTGGCCGATAGAAGCCGGACTACCGAAAGATAGCCGCTACAACCGGGGCAAAGAGAATGGCGGCAATGACTACGATGACGGCAACTAACCCACGACTTGGCGTCGCAAATCCAGATTTCTCCTGAAACTCCTGCCAGAGTCGATCCTTGTCTTGTTTTGGTGTTTTCATGGTGGTGCCAAAAATGGCTGGGGTGAGGTGATGAATGCCCGCTTGTGGCCGACAGCAAAAGTCTAGCCCACCGCCTCAATCAGCATCAATGCAGCCGGCCGTTTACCGCCGTCTGCTTGCAGTGCAGAACCCTGCTTCTACGGTGTCGACCCCAATGTCCGGCAGAGCGGAGATAACACGCAGGCTCCTGGCCATGGTTTGCGTCAATGCCGCCCCAGGGAGGCAGAAGACGGCTCCCCGAACCGCGCGCGGTAGCTGGCCGCAAACATGCCCAGGTGGGCTTAGCCCCAGGCCTCGGCCACATCGCGCACCCTCGTGTGCCCTCGGGGGCGGCCAGCAGTTCCGCACGGACACCATGGAGCCGGGCTTCCCGCACCGCCTGCATGGGAGTGCACTGGCGGTACTCGCGAAAGGCGGCGTTCAAGGTGCGCACGCTGACGCCGGCGCAGCGCGCCAGCTCGCTCAGGGTCGGCGCCCGTCAGGCGTGGCGAAAGTGAAAGCACAGCGGGCGGCCGGCCATGAGCGGGCCGACCCGCTCCGCCGGGTCGGCATGGAACTGCGGCACCTGACCCCACCCTGCGAACACCTCCACCACGCACACCCCGTCGACCTCGCCTGACAGCCGGTTGTGGGTGGATGAGAACTGCAGGAATTTCGACGCCTGGATGCGCTCCACCAGGTCTGCCAGGGTGGCCTCTTCGTGCAGGGCGTACACGGCCTCCAGCGGGCCTGCCTGGTCATCGGCGGAACAGCACGCCTGCCGGGCCACCGTGACCTGCAGGGCCGCGCCAGCGAGCTCAGGCCTGAACAGCCGCTTCATTGCAGAAAAGCGCAATCTTGTTCCCCACCGGGTCGCGGACATAGGCGACAAAGAAGTTCTTGCTGTACGCGGCGCGAAAGCCGGGCGGGCCCTCGTCGCTGCCGCCGGCAGCGATCGCCGCCGCATGGACCTGGCGCACGCTGTCGTGCGAGCCGGTGCGAAACGCCGCCATCGACCCGTTGCCCACGGTCGCAGGCTGGCCATCGAACGGCGGCTTGACATAGACCACGCAAGGGCCGCTGCCACCGGCCTGGGGCGGCAGCGTGAACTCCAGGCCTTCGGGATCGACCCGCTTGCGGTAGCCCAAGGGCAACAACAGAGCGGTGTAGAAGCGCTCGGATGCCTGCATGTCATTGGCGCCCAGGGTGATGTAGCTCAGCATGGCGGTGGGAGTCTCCGGTAAGGTCGAGAGGATACGGATGGGTGCACAACAGGCCTGCGCACGCGCGCAGGGTTCATTCACTCCATCGGAAAGCGCTCGCGCCAGAACGCCTGCAGCCGCGGCTCATTGTCCACGCGCCGCACCACAGGCGCCATGCGCGGCGCCGCAGCATAAAAGCGCTCGCGCCAGGGGCCAAAACGTGACACGACGGTGACATACAGGTCCAGCACTGTCAATTCTTCGCCCAGCAGGTAGGTGCCACCAGGGCTCAGTTGGCCGTCCATGTGGGCCCAGCAGAAGGCGATGCGCTCGTGCGCGGCGTGGACCACGTCGTCACGCGCCGATTCGGGCGCACCGATGCGGCCCACGTCCGGCTTGATCCAGTGCAGTGAATAAATGGCCGATGAGACGTACACCATCCACCGCAGGTACTGGCTGCGCCGCGGGTCTGCCACGGCGGGGGCCAGACGCGCATGGGGATGCAAATCGGCCAGGTGGATCAGGATGGCCGCGCTTTCGGTCATGACCTCGCCGCCGGGCAGCACCACGGTGGGAATCTGCCGCAGCGCGTTCACCGGCGCCACGCGCTCGCGCGCGGCACTATCGGCCCAGGTCGCGCCATCGACCAGGTCGTACGAAATGCCCAGCAGGGTCAGCGCGGCCTCCACCGCGATCGAGCCGGAGGCGGGCGCGCCATACAGGGTCCAGGGGGTTTCGGTGGATGCCATGGCGGATTCATAGCACAAAGCCCACATCACCCATTTGGGGGCTCTTCAGCAGCACCCTGCACTCCTAGAATCGTAAGCAAAAGAAAGAGCGGGAAACCTGGGAGAAGAAGCGCAGGCGTCCGCGGGCTGGCAGGCAACTGCCGGCCCGCCGGCCGCAGTAACGTGACAGCGATGGCACGGCACCGGGCGCAGCAATAAAAAAATACATCAAATCCACTGGCAGCCATGCCGGTGGATTTTTTTCTTTGGGGCGCGGCAAACCCATCGGCCTCTTCATCCACCGGCGGCCCCGGCTGGCAGGGCCGGCCTGCGTGCTTTGGCACAATGGCGGGTTATGAGCCGGCCCTGCGGCAGCCCGCCGCCCCGCTCCTGCTGTCCCTTCCCCTGCACGCAAGATCCTGGATCCAGCCACCCATGATGAAAAAGCACGCCCTCTTCCCAGCACTTCCAGCACTTCCAGCACTTCCAGCGTTCTCCGCCTTCCCAGCCCGCCCCCTGCTTGCGGCAACTGCCGCTGTGCTCGCGCTGTCTGCCCAGGCCTACGCGCAGAGCCCGGCCAAGCCCGCTGCGCCAACCACCCCCGCCGCCAACGCCGCAGGCAGCGGGCCCACCGCAGGCGCCAGCACGCCCGCCCAGCAGGCCGAAGCGTTTGCCAACATCTTCGCCACCACCTGCGCCAAGTACGCGTCCAGCCTGGGCGCACTGCGCACCAAGCTGGCGCCGCTGCCCACCATGCCGGCCGACAAGGCGGCGTACTTCCTGCAGGGCCAGCCCGGCAAGGTCTGGCCGGTGCCGGACCCGCACGGCAGCTTCGTGGTCGCCATTCCTGACGACAAGAACCTGTGCGCCGTGTATGCGCACCGCACGGGCGTGCCGCAGACACTGGCCTGGTTCAAGAAAATGGCGGGCGAGGCGCCCGTGCCCATGGTGTCGCGCCAGGTGCAGGACTCCAAATCTGCCAGCCCCCAGAACGGCACGGCCCACACCATCGCTTTCGAATGGGCGGCGCCCGACAGCACCAAGCGCGTGCTGTACAGCCTGACCACGTCGGCCTCGCCCACGGCCGACCTGCAGGGGCTGGCCAGCGTGACCTTCGCACCCTGATGCCTGCCGCCATGCAAGGGCGGCCACCCGCAGGGACCGGCGGCCTGGAACACCACCGGACCGCCGCAAAGCACCGTGCCGCCCTGCACCACTGGCTGGCCCCCTGCGTGGACACGCTGGGCACCCACTACCGGGCCGTGACGGCCAGCGCATGACGGCGCCCTGCCCGCACTGCGGCACCACCACCATCGCCTTCACCCCGGTCGAGGCGCAGTTCGAAGCCGTGGTGCGCGCGCTCGCCAACGGCTCCAAAACCCTGGCCGCCGGCGAGTTCAGGTACTTCGCCCAGTGCACCGACGCCGAGGCCGCGGCCTGGGTGGCGCACCTGCTGCACTGCGCCCACGCCTGGCCCCAGGCCGGGGCGGACGAAGCCGTTCTGGCGCAGGTGGAAGCCGCCTTTGCCGGCGTGGCCAAGCCCGACCACTTCACCGACCGCACGCACTGCGACGAGTGCCGCGAGCACGACGATACGCTGCGTGCCCGCACGCGCGGCACCTTGCGCCGCCAAGACCTGGGCAACGCGGGCTGGGACCCGATCACGTTCTCCAGCGCCGACGGCATCGGCTACTTCTTCCCCGCCCTGGCGCGTTTTGCGTTGCTGCCCGACGTGTGGCCCCAGCACAGCTGGTATGCGGACCAGTTGGTATTGCACCTGGCCTGGGACGGCAGCGACAACCGCTTGCTGGCCTGGTGCAACCCGGCGCAGCGCAGTGCCGTGCATGCGCTGCTGGCGCACCTGGTGGCCACGCGCGGGCAGGCGGCGGTACATCACCAATTCGACGAGGAACTGCAGGCCGCGTTGGCGGCGTGGCAGCCGCCCTCGGCATGACGCCCGGCAAGGCTGCTGCACCGGCGGTTGAGAACGCGGAAGGGCGGACACAATATGCGTTCCATTGTTGACAAGGATTTCCGATGACAGGTGTGGTGCTGGGCAAACCCAACTTCGAGGCCCTGAGTGCGGCCGAATTCACGAAGCTGCTGAACGCGCTGATCAGCGCCGGCTACGTGTCCCTCGACACCCTGCGCCCACAGATCGATGCCTTCTTCAAGAGCGACCTGACCAACAGCCCGCGCACGCCCGAAGAAGACGCCCAGGTGGACCCCGACATCGTCGGCGACCACTTCTACGACCTGTTCCAGACCATCACCTTCCGCACGGTGGACGAGGTCGTCACGCACTACCAGACCTACCAGAACCGCTCATTGCCTTTTGCGACGGATCTGTACGACTGGTCCACCATCGAAGGCGACTACGGCTACAAGCTGGCCCGGCCCGCCGGGCACCCGGTGCGCAACCTGATGGAGCTGGTCATCGACGCAGCCCGCGAAGGCAATGCCCTGCTGAAATGGGAGAACGCGCCCATGCCCGAGGTGTCGTTCATGTGCCTGTGCCAGTTCGGCATCTTCATCAACCTGCGGCCCTGCCCGCCGCGCATGGTGGAACTCATTCCCCGGCAGCCCCGCTATGCGCAGGTGCGCGAGCTGCTGGCGGGGGTGTTCGGCGTGGCTCCGCAGATCTACGCCCAGGACGAAGCCTGAGCTGCCGTTCGCTGCGATGGCAGACGAGGCAGGGGCCAGCCAAGGCGTTCTTCAACCCCTGGCTGCGTCCGCCATGTCCCGGTCCAGCAGGCAGTCGATGAAGGCGCGCAGCGGCGCAGGGCTGTGGCGCCGGCTCGGGTGGTACAAAAATAGCCCCGGCCGGGTGATGGACCAGTCGGCCAGCACCTGCACCAGCTCCCCGCGCGCCAGGTGCGCGTCCACGCGCTCGCGGTCGAACGCGTAGGCAATGCCCAGGCCCTGCACGGCAGCGGCCACGCCAATGTCCGAATGGTTGGTGGTCACCGGGCCGGCGACGGCAATGTCGTGCCGCTTGCCCTTCTTTGCAAACTCCCAGCGGTAGGCCGTGCCATCGGCCTGCAGCCTCCAGTTGATGCAGGCGTGCCGGTGCAGGTCTTCCGGGCTGTGCGGCGCGCCATGCTGCGCCAGGTACTGCGGCGATGCCACGGCCGCCATGGGCACATCGGGCGTCAGGCGCACGGCGACCATGTCCTTCTCCAGCCGGCCGCCCACGCGGATGCCGGCATCGAAACGGCCCGCGACGATGTCGCTCAACTGGTCGTCGACCACGATGTCCAGCACCACGCCGGGGTGCAGGCGGTGAAAGCGCGCAAGCCGCGGCGCAATGACCTGGCGCGCCGCCATGCCCAGGGTGTTGATGCGCAGGGTGCCGCCCGTGCGACCTGCGGCCGCGCTGGCCTCGGCCACCGCCTCGGCCATCTCGCGCAGCAGCGGCGCCATGCGCCGGTACAGCTGCTCCCCGGTGGCCGTGGGCGCCACGCTGCGCGTGGTGCGGTTGAGCAGCCGACTGCCCAGCCGGGTTTCGAGCTGGCGGATGGTCTGGCTCAGGGCCGAGGGCGATAAGCCCAGGTGCTCTGCGGCGCGCGCAAAGCTGGCCCGCTCGATGACCGCGGCAAACGCCTTCAGTTCGGCAAATTCGGCTCCACGCATTATGGTTTGCTTTCTACATAGCCCATGAAGATTCTAGGCGATTCACTAATGGATGCAGGGCGCGCATCCTCGGGGCTCAACCACCACCAAGGCACCGCACCATGAGCTCCCTGAACCTCCCCGAACCCATTGCCGCCTACTTCGCTGCAGACGCCCAGGGCCCTGACGCCGTTGCCCACTGCTTCACCCCACAGGCCGTCGTCCAGGACGAAGGCCACACCCACCAGGGCCGCGAGGCCATCAGCGCGTGGAAGGCCGGTGCATCGGCCCAGTACAGCTACACCACCGAGCCCTTTGCGCTGGAATTGCAGGGCGACGGATCGCAGCTCGTCACCAGCCGGGTGGCCGGCAACTTCCCCGGCAGCCCCGTGGACCTGCGCTACCGCTTTCGGCTGGAACGTGGCCTGATCGCATCGCTGGAGATCACGGCATGAGCGGCTTCGACCTGCAACTCCAGGGCCTGCGCGCCCTCGTCACGGGCGGCACCAAGGGCACCGGTGCCGCCGTCGTCCAGGGCCTGCACAACGCTGGCGCACGGGTGATGGCCACGGCTCGATCCGCGCCCGCCCAGGGTATCGAAGGCGTGGCGTATGTCGCGGCCGACCTGTCCACGGCCCAGGGCGTGGCCCAGGTCGCGCAGGCTGTGCTGCAGCGATGGGGCGGCATCGACATCGTCGTCCACGTACTCGGCGGTTCCAGCGCACCGGGCGGCGGCTTTGCCGCGCTGAGCGACGAGGTCTGGCAGCAGGAGCTGGACCAGAACCTCCTGCCCGCCGTGCGCCTGGACCGTGCGCTGCTGCCATCCATGCTGGAGCAAGGCTCGGGCGTGGTCGTGCACATCAGCTCCATCCAGCGCCTGCTTCCGCTGCCCGAATCGACCACCGCCTATGCGGCGGCCAAGGCGGCCCTGTCCACCTACAGCAAGGCCTTGTCCAAGGAAGTCACGCCCCAGGGCGTGCGGGTGGTGCGCGTCTCGCCCGGCTGGATCGAGACCGAGGCCTCCGTCGCATTCGCCGAGCGCCTGGCCGAGCAGGCCGGCACGGACTACGAAGGAGGCAAGCGCATCATCATGCAGTCGCTGGGCGGCATCCCCCTGGGCCGGCCCGCCAGGCCGCAGGAAGTGGCGGACCTGGTGTGCTTTCTCGCCTCACCGCGCGCGGCGTCGATCTCCGGGTCGGAGCACCTGATCGACGGGGGGACGGTTCCCACGGTTTAGTACCATGGCGATATGGTCCACCGTGGCTCACCGCAGGCCCTCGCGCTGCAGCACGTGCATGCGCGCAGCGGTGAAGCCACCGGCGCGCTGCTCGACCCCGCATCGCGCATCACCCTGCAATTCCACCCGGACCGCTGGCACCAGGGCCGGCCATTGCTCCAGGCCCTGCGGGAAGACGGGCGCTACCGATCCCAGTTCGAAACCCGCACCAGCAACGGCGGCCTGACCGCGCACGAGGGTGGCGACCGGTGGCACTGGGAGAGCCGCATCTTTGGTGGCGCCTACGACGGCGCCGCCCCTGGCGAGCGGCCCAAGTACGGCGCGCTGAACCTTCGCGCCCGGCCCACGGGCGCGGCACCACGCTTTGGCTCCTCGTACCTGCGCCTCCAACCCGAGGTGCTGCAGCGCGCCACGTTCTGCTACCCCGACAGCGTGTTCGGGCCGCAGCACTTCGGCACGGCAGCCCAGGCCGCGCAGCTCCTGGCGCTGGCCGAAGCAGGCAGCCAACCCGATCCACTGGACCGCTATATCGAAGCCCATGTCCACGGCCCCGTGCTGCTGGCGCGTGATGTGGAGGCACTGGTGCTGGACCCGTGCTTTCGCGGCAGTCCTCTGGAGGAGTGGGCGCACCAACTGCCCTGCCCCATCGAATGGCATGCGGGGTTTCGGCTGGAGGTGGAGACCTTGCTGCGGCACCCGGACTACCGTGGCGCTGCCATTGCCGCGCTGGGCGCGCAGATCGCCCGGCACGGCGTGCTGACGCCGGCCACCATCGGCGATGCGGTGGCTTCAGGGCGGCACGATCCGCAGGCGCTCAAGAAGGTATGGCACTGCCTGGCGCGCTTTGGCGACCTGTCACAGGCGCAGGGGGCTTGACCGGCGGGGGACGCCGCTCACGGCACCCGGTCCCCATCCCGTATCTGCGCCACCACGCCGTTCTGCAGCCGCACCACCGACATGAAGTTGCCCGGGCCGCGGTGGTAGGTCCACTCGTCCACGTACTCGCACTGCTCGGTGACTATCTGGCGGGGTGCCTCGCGCGGGTGCAGGGGCACGGTCCACAGCACGCGGGGAATGCGGATGCACACCGTGTCGGTGGCAAACGGTTGCCCGCATTTCAGGACCAGGCTGGCGCGCGAGTCTCCCACGCCCACCAGGCGGCCGCCGCAACCCAGGCCCTGGGCGTTGGCCTGCTTCACGGGCGCCAGCATGCCCGCGGTGGCAATGGCCGCCAGGACCAGGCACGCGGCACCGCGTGCAAGCCGCTGCGACGGGAAACAGTTAGTTGGTGGCAGCATGGTCGTTTGGATGCGCATCACGCGCAAAAGTTTGGCACACAGAGCACACGCCGCAACGAAAAAGGCCCGCACATGGCGGGCCCTTGCGGCGTCAGCGCCTTGCAGGTTCAACGGCTGAACACGCAGGCGGGTTGACGGCCGGTACTTACTCGGCTTCGATCTTGGAGGTTTTCACCACCGTGGCCCAGTTGGCCAGCTCCACCTTGGTCTTCTCGCCCAGCTGCTGCGGCGTCTGGAAGTCGGCCGTGGCGCCCTGCTCCTGCGCCTTTTGCTTGAAGGCGGCGCTCTGCACCACGCTGCGGATGTCGGCCGTGAGCTTGTCGATCACGGGCTTGGGCACGGCGGCAGGCGCGAACACGGCGAACCAGGAGGTGGCGTCCACCTTGGGGTAGCCAGCCTCGGCCGTGGTGGGCACCTCGGGCAGGCTGGGCAGGCGTTCCTTGCCGGTCACGGCCAGCACGCGCAGCTTGCCGGCGGCGATGTGGGGCATGAAGGGCGGCGCGGTGCCGAAGGTCAGGTCCACCTGGCCGCCCAGCAGGTCCTGCAGCGCGGGGCCGGTGCCCTTGTAGGGCACGTGCACCATCTTCACGCCGCCCTGCTGCTCCAGCATGGCACCGGTCACGTGCTGCAGCGAGCCATTGCCCGACGAGGCGTAATTGAGCTTGCCGGGGTTGGCCTTGGCGTAGGCCACCAGCTCGGCCAGGGTCTTCACCGGCAGGTCGTTGCGCACCACGATGATCTGCGGAGCCGAAATCACGTTGGCCACGGGCTGGAAGTCGGTCTGCTCCCACTGCTTTTGCTTGGTCAGGTGGGGCGAGATGACGTGGTAGCCCGAGTACTGCATGAGCAAGGTATAGCCGTCGGGCTCGGCGCGCTTGACGGCGCTGGCCGCAATGGCGCCGTTGCCGCCGCCCTTGTTGTCGGCAATGACCGACTGGCCCAGCACCGGGCCCAGCGCCTGCGCCAGCATGCGCGCCGACAGGTCGGTGGTGCCGCCCGCGGCCGTGGGCACGACCAGGGTGACGGGCTTGGCGGGGTAGCTGCCGCCCTGGGCCCAGGCGCTGCTGCCAAGGCTTGCGGCCAGTGCGGCCACGGCCAGGAGGGTGAATTGTTTGCGGGTGGTGGTCATGAGGGATTTGTCTCCGTTATCTCAGTTGTTTCAGTTGCCAATGAATCTCGAATGGAACGGGGCGCGCGGGCGTCAATCGACTTTTGCGCCCGTGTCCTGAACCACCTTGTGCCAGCGCGCCAGGTCGTCCTTGACCAGCGTGCCCAGTTGCGCCGACGTGCCCTTGAAGGGTTCGCAGCCCACATTGGCCAGCTTGTCGATCACGTCCTTGTTATCCAGCGCCTTGGCCACTTCGGCCTGCAGCTGGGCCACCACGGCAGGCGGCGTGCCGGCAGGGGCGAACATGCCGTACCACGGGGTCTGCCCAAAGCCCTTCAGGGTCTCGCCCATGGTGGGCGCATCGGGCAGCGCGGCCACGCGCTTTTCGTTGACGACGCCCAGCACCTTGAGCTTGCCGGCCTTGATGAAGGCAATCGACGAGGGCAGGCTTTGCACCGACAGGGGCACCTGCCCGCCCACCACGTCGGTGGCAGCCGCGGCCGAGCCCTTGTAGGGGATGTGCTGCAGTTCGATGCCGGCGGCCTTTTGCAGCATCTCGCCGATCAAATGGTTGAGCGTGCCATTGCCGGCCGAGGCGATGGCGTACTTGCCCGGGCTGGCCTTGGCCACGGCGATCAGCTCGGCCATGTTCTTGGCCGGGAAGGACGGGTGCGCCACCAGCACATAGCCGGCCGTGGCCAGGGGCGCCACGGGCTCGAAGTCCTTGACCGGGTCGAACCCCGTGCTCTTGTACAGCCAGGGGTTGATGACCTGGGCGCTGTCGGCCGTCACCAGCAGGGTGTAGCCGTCGGCCCTGGTCTTGGCGGTGTAGGCCGTGCCCACATTGCCGCCCGCGCCGGGGCGGTTGTCCACCACCACGGGCTGGCCCAGCTGCTCGCTGAGCTTTTGCGCCAGCACGCGCGCAATGGCATCGTTGGCGCCGCCCGCGGCCTGGGGCACGACCACGGTGATGGCCTTGCCCGGGAACTTGCCTGTGTCCTGCGCTGCGGCGGTGAATGCGGCGCCGCACAGCAGCGCGGCGAACAGCACCCTGCGCGGCAGGCGGAAATGGGATCTCGATTCGCTCATGGTCTTGTCTCCTGTCGTTTCTTTGAATGAACCAGAACAGCGCTGAAAAGCGGCGGGGCTATGCGACGCGCCCGCCTCCCGACAGCTCTTTCTCGCGCGCCAGCGCCCTTTCCTGGATGGCCGCGAAATCCCCCGGCACCGGGTGCAGCGCCAGGCGCGGCCCGGCCTTGGCGATCTGGCTGGGGATGTCGTGGCCGATCAGCGCGGGCAGGCGTTGCGCGGCGGCCAGCAGGCGCGGTAGGTCCACGCCCGTGGCATAGCCCATGCAGTCGAGCGCGTGCACGATCTCCTCGCTGCACACATTGCCGCTGGCGCCGGGCGCATACGGGCAGCCGCCCAGGCCGCCCAGCGATGCGTCGAAGCGGTCGGCCCCGGCATCGATGGCGGCCAGCACATTGGCCAGGCCCATGCCGCGCGTGTTGTGGAAGTGCAGGGTGAATTCCACCCCCGGCCAGCGCGCACGCGCCGCCGCGGTGAGGGCCGCCACCTGCGTGGGGTAGGCCATGCCCGTGGTGTCGCACAGCGTGACGCCGCCCACGCCCAGATCCACGAAGCGCTGCACCCAGCCGAACACGGCCTCGGGGGCGACCTCGCCCTCCATGGGGCAGCCGAACACGCACGACAGCGATACGTTGACCGCCACGCTCGCGGCCTGCGCCGTGGCCACCACCTGGGCCAGCGCGGCGAAGGAATGCTCCTGCGTCATGCGCAGGTTGGCGATGTTGTGCGTGGCGCTGGCCGACATCACCAGGTTGAGCTCGTCGGCACGCGATTCGATGGCGCGCTCGGCCCCGCGCACATTGGGCACCAGGGCAGTGTAGACGGTGCCGGGGCGGCGCGTGATCTCGCGCATCACCACCTCGGCATCGCGCAGCGCCGGGATGGCCGTGGGCGAGGTGAACGAGGTCACCTCGATCTTGGCCAGCCCCGCATCCGACAGCGCATTGGCCAGCGCGATCTTGTCCTCGGTGGGCACGAAGGCGGCCTCCATCTGCAGGCCGTCGCGCAGGCCCACCTCCTGCATGTGGATGCGCTTGCCCGCGCCAGCCCATACGCCAGATTGTTCGGTTACGGCACTCATTGGATTACCCCCTTGCTGCGCAGCAGCGCGATCTGTTCGGCCGTCAGGCCCGCCTCGGCCAGCACGGCATCGGTGTCGTCGCCCAGGTGCGGCGCACTGCTGCGGATGGAGCCGGGCGTGGCCGACAGCTTGGGCACGATGCCCGGCACCTGCACGCTGTAGCCGTCGCGCGTCTCTTGCGTGAGCAGCATGTCGCGGGCGCGGTAGTGCGGGTCTTCGGCAATGTCGCGCGCGGTGTAGACCTTGCCGGCCGGCACCCGGGCCGTGCCCAGGGCGTCGAGCACCTGCTGCACGGTGAGCGGTGCGCTCCAGGCGCCGACGGCGGCGTCGATCTCGTCCACCCGCGCCACGCGGCCGGCGTTGTCGGCCAGGTCGGGCGCGGCGCCCAGGTCGGGCCGGCCGATGGCCTGCATCAGCCGCTTGAAGATGCTGTCGCCATTGCCGGCCACCAGCACCCAGCCATCGGTGCACGGGTAGGCGTTGGACGGCGCAATGCCCGGCAGCGCGCTGCCCGCCGCCTCGCGCACCGCGCCAAAGGCGCTGTACTCGGGGATCAGGCTTTCCATCACGTTGAACACGGCCTCGTGCAGCGCCACGTCGATCACCTGGCCCTGGCCGCCGTTGACCTTGCGGTGGTACAGCGCCGTGAGCACGCCGATGGCGCCATGCAGCGCGGCCAGCGTGTCGCCGATGGACACGCCCACCCGCACCGGCACGCGGCCGGGCTCACCCGTCAGGTGGCGCAGGCCGCCCATGGCCTCGCCGATGGCACCAAAGCCCGGCAGGTCGCGGTAGGGCCCGGTCTGCCCGTAGCCCGAGATGCGCAGCATGACGAGGCCGGGGTTGATGCGGTGCAGCTCCTCGGGCGACATTCCCCAGCCCTCCAGCGTGCCGGGGCGGAAGTTCTCGATCAGCACATCGGCCTCGGCGATCAGCTGGCGGGCGATGTCCTGGCCCTCCTTCTGGCGCAGGTCCAGCGCCACGGAGCGCTTGTTGCGCGACTGCACCTGCCACCAGACGGAGGTGCCCTCCTTGATCAGGCGCCAGTTGCGCAGCGGGTCGCCCGATTCAGGCGCCTCGATCTTGATGACCTCGGCACCAAAGTCGCCCAGCGTCTTGCCGCAGAAGGGGCCTGCAATCAACTGGCCCATCTCGATCACGCGCACGCCCTGCAGGGCGGCGGCGGTAGGTGTTGCACCCATCGTGTTCTTGTCTCCAATGTCGCAGCCTGCGGGATCAGGCTTGCCTGTGTTGCCCCGCATGATGCGCAAAGAACCCCTGTGGGCAAAACGCTCTTATGACAGCCCGCCATCGCGTTTCAGCATGGCAGTTAACATCCTATGGATGAAGCTCGACCCCGTCTCCCTGCGCCTGTTCGTTGCCGTGATGGAAGAAAGCACCATCGCCGCCGCCGCCGCGCGCGAGCACCTGGCCGCCTCGGCCGTGAGCCGGCGTCTGGCCGACCTGGAGGATGCCCTGCACGTGGCGCTGTTCACCCGCAGCAACAAGGGCACCGAGCCCACGGCCGCGGCCTATGCCCTGTTGAACCTGGCGCGCGGCGTGCTCAACGACCTCGACGGCATCGCCACCCAGATGCGCGACTACGGCGCCGGCCTGCGCGGCCATGTGCGCGTGGTGGCCAACATCTCGGCCATCAGCCAGTTTCTGCCGGCGCAGCTGCAGAGCTTCATGGCGCTGCACCCGCAGGTGGACGTGCGGCTGCAGGAGCAGATCAGCACGGCCATCGCCCAGTCGGTGGCCGAGAACGCGGCCGACGTGGGCATCCTCAACCACGGCCACTATGGCGACCGTGTGGTGCAACTGCCCTACCGCACCGACGAGCTGGCCCTGGTGGTACCGCGCGACCACCCGCTGGCGCGGCGCAAGTCCGTGCGCCTGGCCGACGCCCTGCCCTACGACTTCGTGGGCGCGCACCCGGGCAGCGCCATCAACAACCAGCTGACCAAGGCCGCATCCGAGGCCGGGCTGCCGCTGCGCCTGCGCATGCAGGTCACCAGCTACGACGCGCTGTGCCTGCTGATCGCCGCCGGCCTGGGCGTGGGCGTCATGCCGCGCGGCAGCGCCGCGCTGTACAAGGGCAGCCAGCCCATCCGCGTGGTCACGCTGAACGAGCCCTGGGCGCACCGCCAGCTGGTGCTTTGCGTGCGCTCGGAAGAGTCGCTGTCCAGCGTGGCGCGCCTGCTGGTGGACCACCTGCGCGCCCCCGCCGAGGAAGGGCCAGCCGCATGACGCCCCCTGCCCAGCCCCCGTTGCAGTGGGATGTGTTCTGCCAGGTCATCGACAACTACGGCGACATCGGCGTGTGCTGGCGCCTGGCCAGCCAGCTGGCCGCGCGCGGCCAGCGCGTGCGCCTGTGGGTGGACGATGCCTCGGCCCTGGCCTGGATGGCACCGGCCGGCCACGCGGGCGTGGAACTGCGCCCGTGGGGCGGCACGCCGCCCGCCGCGCACGAGGCCGCGCCCGACGTGGTGGTGGAGGCCTTCGGCTGCGAAATCCCCGAGTCCTTCCTGGCCTGGGCCGTGGGCCGTGCGCCAGACCAGCGGCAACCGGTGTGGATCAACCTCGAATACCTCTCGGCCGAGTCGTACGTGGAGCGCAACCACCGCCTGCCCTCGCTCATCATGTCGGGCCCCGCCCGGGGCTGGACGCGCTGGTTCTTCTACCCCGGCTTCACCCCCACCACGGGCGGCTTGCTGCGCGAGCCAGGGCTGCTGCAGCAGCGCCCGCCCGGCTTTGCCACCGCATGGCGCGCGGCCCAGCCGCCATCGGCGACAAAGCCCGGGCGCTGGATGTCGCTGTTCTGCTACGAGCCGCCAGCCCTGCCCGCCCTGCTGGCCCAGGCCATGCGGCCCGGCGCCGTGCCCACCCGCCTCCTGGTCACGCCCGGGCGCGCCACGGCGGCCGTGCAGGCCGCACTGGCCACCTTGCCGGCGGACCATGGCGCGCTGCAGCTGCAGTACCTGCACACTACTGACCAGCAGGGCTTCGACGACCTGCTCCACGCCTGCGACTTCAACGCCGTGCGCGGCGAGGACTCGCTGGTGCGGGCCCTGTGGGCCGGCCAGGCCCTGGTCTGGCACATCTACCCGCAGGACGACGGCGCCCACCATGCCAAGCTGGCGGCTTTTCTGGACTGGCTAGGGGCCCCGGCCTCGCTGCGCGACTTTCACGCCGCGTGGAACGGCATCCCCGGCCACGGCCCGCTGGTGCTTCCGGATGGTGAAACCCTGGCCGAATGGACTGCCTGCATCCAGGCGGCACGGGCGCGCCTGGCAGGTCAAAGCAGCCTTGTGGACCAGTTGGTAGGTTTTATCCTGGAAAAAAGGTAAAATCCAAGGCTTTGCGCAAATAACAGCGCGGCACCCCGGTGCCCGCACCCCGCGCAATCCCGCCGCGGAACATGCGCCGGCCCTGCAGACCTTGCAGCCAGTGCGTTGAGCGGCCCCCAACCCAAGCAACCAAACTGCTATGAAAATCGCTCAAGAAATCCGCGCCGGCAACGTCATCATGCACGGCAAGGACCCCATGGTCGTCCTGAAGACCGAATACGCCCGTGGCGGCCGCGGTGCAGCCACCGTGCGCATGAAGCTCAAGAGCCTGATCGGCAACTTCGGCACCGAAAACGTGTTCAAGGCCGACGACAAGATCGACAACGTGATCCTGGACAAGAAGGACTGCACGTACTCCTACTTCGCCGACCCCATGTACGTCTGCATGGACACCGACTACAACCAGTACGAAGTCGAAGCCGAGAACATGGGCGACGCACTGAACTACCTGGAAGACGGCATGGCCCTCGAAGTGGTGTTCTACGACGGCAAGGCCATCTCGGTCGAACTGCCCACCAGCGTCGAGCGCGAAATCACCTGGACGGAACCCGCCGTCAAGGGCGACACCTCCGGCAAGGTGCTGAAGCCCGCCAAGATCGCCACCGGCTTCGAAGTGCCCGTGCCCCTGTTCGTCTCGCAAGGCGACAAGATCGAAATCGACACCCGCACCGGCGAATACCGCAAGCGCGTGTAAGCAATTCCGGCGGCCCAGGTGGGCTGCAGGTGCACAAAAGCAAAAGGCTTCCCGAGGGAAGCCTTTTTTGTTTCTCCATGGCGTTGGGCAGCCCGGCGCATGACATCGATCAATTCCCTGCTGCTGAAGCCAGCATCCCAGCAACGCGCGACATGTCACGCGCCGTGGGCCGGAGCCAGCCCAAAAGAAGGCCAGCAATAGGGGCTAACGATAGGACCAAAGTCGGAAACGTTTCGTAAGCCTATTTACTTTCTGGTGAAAAATCGAAACATGCACCATCACTGTCGGTCAAAAGCCGGACACATCGCCCTATAGCAGTCAACAGCGCCCTGGCACCGCCCGCTCTGCGGACCTCTGCTTCGCGCCAGAAACAGCCAACCGGTGGTGTATCGCCGCCCCCCAAGCGACAGTCCCTGAATCTGAGAGGAGCCTATCCAATGACCACGCACATCGACCGGTACATCCTCCAAGGCACCCCAATGGCGCCCCATATCGTCTTTGTCTTCAACGATCTGCACGATTGGCAATCTCTGGCAGCAGCGGCCCCAGAGGGTACGGAGGTGGTCGTGCTCGATGGCTGGGGCGATGGCTTGGCACAGATGGCGGCGCACCTGCAGGGGCGCAGCGGCATCCAGGCCATCCACCTGCTCAGCCACGGTGCGCCGGGCGCCTTGCTCCTGGGTCGACTGAAGCTCACCCACGCCGACATCGAGGACCACGCGCTGGCGCTAACGGGTATTGGCGCAGCACTTGCAGACGGCGGGGACATTCTGCTGTATGGCTGCGAGGTGGGCGCCAACGAAACAGGTGCCGAGTTTGTGGAAGCACTGGCGCTAGCGACTGGGGCCGACGTGGCGGCGTCGACCCGCCCTATCGGCGCCGCACACCTCGGCGGCACCTGGCAACTGGGGCGTCACCATGGTTTGATCGAGGCAGCAAGCCTCACCGGGCTCGATGCCTACGCAGGAGTCCTGGCAGCGCCCGCCAGCGAAAACTTCGACAGCGTGGCGGTCGACGGAACCGGTCGAAGCCAGGGGACCACCGGGGCCGCCCGCCCCATCAACGACTGGACCTTCTCCCTGCTCAATGCGGCAGGAACCCTGGACTCTGGCAGCTACGTGGATGTCACGCGCCTGACGGGCGACACTTCGCTGGCCAACAACACAAGCGACAAAGCGGCATTTTTGAACGGCACGTACACCGGTGGCAGCAGTACCCAGGCCGCAGGCGTATTGAAGGCGACCAGCGGAGAAGAGTTTTCTTTCGTGTCCATTACGGTGGAAAACGGCGGCGGGGCCAACACCTACCGGCTGGTTGGCTACCTGAACGGTAGCGCAGTATCAGGCGCCACGCAGAACTTCACGGCCCCGGCCTATGGCAGCAACACCGTGGTGTCGGTCTCGGGCTCCCAATGGCAGTATGTGGACGAAGTGCGGATCGTGCAGCAAAACGGCGCTGCCGATATCTCGATCTACATCGACGATATCGTGGTGGCGGCTGCGGTGCCACCCAACGCAGCCCCCGTCAACACCACCAGCGGCGGCACCACGGCCTTCACCGAAGGCAACAACGTCACCAGCACGCCTGTGGTCATCGACAGCGGCATCACGGTCACCGATGCGGACAACTCCACGCTGGCCAGCGGCAGCGTGTCCATCACCGGCAATTTCCAGATCGGCCAGGACGTGCTGGCCTTCACCAACAACCCGGCCACGATGGGGAACATCACGGGTAGCTACAACAGCGGCACGGGCATCATGTCCCTGTCGTCCTCAGGCGCCACGGCCACCCTGGCGCAGTGGCAGGCGGCCCTGCGCTCGGTCACCTACACCAGCAGTTCCGAAACCCCCAACACCGGCAACCGCACCATCAGCTTCCAGGTCAACGACGGCACGGTCAACAGCAGCGCAGGCACCAAGACGGTAAGCGTGGCCGCGGTGAACGACACGCCCGTTGCCACCGCCAGCGGTGGCACCACCGCCTTCACCGAAGGCAACAACGTCACCAGCACACCGGTTGCTGTCGACACCGGCATCACCATTTCTGACCTGGACAGCTCCACCCTGTCCACTGCCACCGTGTCCATCACCGGCAACCTGCACAACGCCGAGGACGTGCTGGCCTTCACCAACAACCCGGCCACCATGGGCAACATCAGTGGCAGCTACAACAGCGGCACGGGCGTGCTCTCGCTCTCGTCGGCCGGGTCTACGGCCACGCTGGCGCAGTGGCAGGCGGCTTTGCGCTCGGTGAACTACACCAACAGCTCCGACGCCCCCAACACCAGCAACCGCACCATCAGCTTCGTAGTGAGCGATGGCAGCACCAGCAGCAGCACCATCACCAAGACCGTGAGCGTGGCTGCGGTGAACGATACGCCGGTGGACTCCACCTCGGGCGGCAGCACCGCATTCGTGCAGGGCAACAACGCCGCCAGCACGCCCGTGGCGGTGGACAGCGGCTTTACGGTGACCGATGGCGACAACAGCACGCTGGCCAGTGCCACGGTGGCCATCACCGGAAATTTCCAGAGCGGCGAGGATGAGCTGGCTTTCATCAACAACCCTGCCACCATGGGCAACATCAGCGCCAGCTACAACGCCGCCACGGGTGTGCTCACGCTCACCTCTGCAGGTGCCACGGCGACTGTTGCGCAATGGCAGAACGCTCTGCGCTCGGTGACCTACACCGACACCGCCATTGCACCCAATACCGTCACCCGCACCATCAGCTTCACCACCCACGACGGCACGGCCGATGGCAACACGGCCACCAAGAGCGTCACGGTGACAGCGACCAACCAGACCCCGATTGCCACGGCCAGTGGCGGCACCACTGCCTTCACCGAAGGGGTCAACGTGACCAGCACGCCCGTGTTGGTCGACAGCGCCATCACCCTCAGCGACGCGGACAGCACCACCTTCGCCAGCGCCACGGCCAGCATCACGGCCAATCTGCACACGGCCGAAGACGTGCTGGCCTTCACCAACAACCCGGCCACCATGGGCAACATCAGCGCCAGCTACAACAGCGGCACCGGCGTCCTGTCCCTGTCATCTGCAGGCGCCACGGCCACGAAGGCGCAGTGGCAAGCCGCGCTGCAGTCAGTGACCTACACCAACAGTTCGGACAATCCCAACACCGCCAACCGCACCGTCAGCTTCGTCGTCAATGACGGATCGACCAACAGCACGGCCACCACCAAGACCGTGAGCGTAGCTGCGGCCAACGATGTGCCGGTGAACACCAGCTCGGGAGGCAATACAGCCTTCGTCACCGGTGACAATGCCCCCAGCACGCCCGTGGCGGTGGACAGCGGCTTCACCGTGACCGATGGCGACAACGCCACGCTGGCCAGCGCCACGGTGGCCGTCACCGGCAACTTCCAGAGCGGTGAAGACGAGCTGGCCTTCACCAACAACCCGGCCACCATGGGCAACATCAGCGCCAGCTACAACGCCGCCACCGGCGTGCTGACGCTCACCTCCGCCGGTGCCACCGCCACCTCGGCGCAGTGGCAGAGCGCGCTGCGCTCGGTCACCTACACCGACACCTCCACCACGCCCAATGCGGCGAACCGGACCATCAGCTTCACCACCAACGATGGCACGGCCAACGGCAACACGGCCACCAAGATCGTCACGGTGGCTGCGACCAACCAGACCCCAATTGCCACGGCCAGTGGCGGCACCACCGCCTTCACCGAAGGGGTCAACGTGACCAGCACGCCCGTGGTGGTCGACAGTGGCATCACCGTCACCGATGCGAACAACGCCACCCTGGCCAGCGCCACGGTGTCCATCACCGGCGGTCTGCAGACCAGCGAAGACCAACTGGCCTTCACCAACAACCCGGCCACCATGGGCAACATCGCCGCCAGCTACAACAGCAGCACCGGCATCCTGTCCCTGTCGTCTGCAGGCGCCACGGCCACGAAGGCGCAGTGGCAGGCCGCGCTGCAGTCGGTGACCTACACCAACAGTTCCGACAGCCCCAACACCGGCAACCGCACCGTCAGTTTCGTCGTCAATGACGGATCGACCGACAGCACGGCCACCACCAAGACCGTGAGCGTGGCTGCGGCCAACGATGTGCCGGTGAACACCACCTCGGGAGGTTCCACTGGCTTCACCGCGGGCAGCAGCGGCAGCAACCCGCCTGTGGCGGTGGACAATGGCTTCACCGTGACCGATGGCGACAACGCCACCCTGGCCAGCGCCACGGTGGCCATCACCGGCGGCTTCCAGAACGGTGAGGATGAACTGGCCTTCACCAACAACCCGGCCACCATGGGCAACATCAGCGCCAGTTACAACGCCGCCACCGGCGTGCTGACGCTCAGCTCCGCTGGTGCCACCGCCACCACGGCCCAGTGGCAGAACGCGCTGCGCTCGGTGACCTACACCGACACTTCCACCGCGCCCAATGCGACCAACCGGACCATCAGTTTCACCACCAACGACGGCACTTCCGACGGCAATACGGCATCGAAGCTGATCGCCATGAACGTGGACATCACGAACCCCACGGTCACGTCGGTCACATCCACCACGGCCAACGGCAGCTATGCAGGGGGCAACGTCGTGGTGCAAGTGGTCTTCAGCGAAGCCGTCACGGTCACCGGCACACCGCAACTCACCCTGGAGACGGGCGCTGTCGACAGAGTGGCAAGCTATACCGGTGGCAGCACCACCAACACGCTGACCTTTACCTACAGCATTCAGCCAGGCGACAACAGCGCAGACCTCGACTTCCAGAGCACGACGGCACTGGGCCTGGCCGGCGGCACGATCAAGGATGCGGCTGGCAACACCGCCACCCTGACGCTCATGGCCCCTGGGTCGCCCGGTTCACTGGGCGCCAACAAGGCCATCGTCATCGACACCCTGGCACCTACGCTGGCCTCCAGCATGCCGCTGGACAATGCAACGGGAGTGAGCGCCTCAAGCAACCTCACGCTGACGTTCTCGGAGAACGTGACTGCCGCCGAAGGCCTGGTGACACTGCGCAAGACCAGCGACAACTCGCTGGTCGAGCAGTTCAACGTCACGAACGGAGAGGGAAGCCTGGGGGGCACGGTGAGCATCAGCGGAAGCACCCTGACGCTCAACCCCCATGGCGACCTGGCCTACAACACCGACTACTACCTGCTGGCGGACTTCGGGATCGTCAAGGACGGCGTGGGCAACTATTTCGACGAGATCATCAGCCCCACCGCACTCAACTTCACGACGGGATCCGCCCCCGCGCCCGGTGACGGCGGCACGCCCCCCTCGACCACGGTGGACGGCGTGCCCGTCACCACCCAACCCGGCCCCGGCGGATCCACCGTGACCACCATCCCGGTGGTCACGCCTTCCCGCCCGGACGCCCCTGGCACTCCCACCCCACTGGCCGACATCCCCCTGATCACGGGCTCCGGTGGCCGGCCCATCGTCTCGGTCAGCGTGCCCGCCGGGGTCGGGTTG
>NZ_AKJX01000093.1 GCF_000276605.1 Acidovorax sp. CF316
GGGAGCCGGTCGCTGCGGCTGGCGTAGCCGCTGAACTGGGTGCTCAGGCGCGCGATCAGGCGCTCATCGCGCGTGGAATACAGCGCGATGTAGTCGTCGAACAGCTGGCGGATGAGGGTCTGGCGATCCGGTCGCATCGGTGCGGGCTCCCCGTCAGGGGCATCCTGGGTGAAAGAAAAAGAGGCTGTGCGCACTGCCGCGCGCGCCAGCGCAGGGCGCGACGCACTGTAGCACCCCGGCACGAGGCGGCGTGCATGCCGTGCGCACTTCATGCGAACATCGGCCTGTATGACGCACTTTGCCCACAGCCCCTCTCCGCGCCGCACGCTGCTGGCCCTCGCCTGCCTCGGCGGCCTCGCCGCCCCGGTGGCCGCCCTGGCGCAATCGGCGGCCGAGCCCGGGCCCAGTCTGGCGCTCTCGGCCGATGGCAGCCTGGTGGTGGACACGCGCGCCAAGCTGGCCTGGCCGCGCTGCGTGGAAGGCATGCAATGGAACGGCCGCAGTTGCACCGGCACACCGCTGGAACTGGACTACGTCCAGGCCCAGGCCCATGCCCAGGCGCGCTGGAAGGCCGAGGGGGTGCCCTGGCGGCTGCCGCGTGCCGCAGAACTGCGCCGCCTGGTCGACAAATCGGCCAGCACGCCCGGGCTCGACGCCCGGCTGTTCCCCGCCGCACCCTCGGGCTGGTACTGGGCCTCCAATACCAATGTGCAAGGGGGCCTGGCGGGCAACCAGTACAACTACGGCAACGTGGAGCGGGCCCAGCGCCAGGTGCAAGGCGGCGAGAGCCTGGACTCCACCCGCGTGAACCAGCGCTTTGCCGTGGACCTGCAAACCGGCGACATCCGCTCGGACGCAGCGAAGTTCAGCAAGCTGCACTTTCGCCTGGTGCGTACCTATACCGATCAATGAAGGCATGGGCCACCGGGCGCCGATGCCCTCAGGCTTCCCCTCCCCCTGAAAGACGCCCCTGCATGGCCAGCCCAGCCCCCATCGCCGTCGTGATCGAAGACGAGCCCCAGATTCGCCGCTTCGTGCGCGGCGCGCTCGAAGCCGAAGGCTGGCAGGTGCACGAGGCCGACACCCTGCAGCGTGGCCTGACCGAGGCCGGCACACGCAAGCCCGACCTGCTGGTGCTGGACCTGGGCCTGCCCGACGGCGAAGGCCTCACTCTGATCCGTGACGTGCGCCAGTGGTCCAGCGTGGCCATCATCGTGCTCTCGGCGCGCATCGACGAGGCCGACAAGATCGCCGCGCTGGACGCCGGCGCCGACGACTACCTGACCAAGCCCTTCGGCGTGGGCGAGCTCATGGCGCGCGTGCGCGCCAACCTGCGCCGCCCGCGCGCCACGGGCGCATCGCAGGAGGAAGAGACGTCCTTCCGCTTCGGCGAGGTCACCGTCGACCGCCAGGCCCGCCTGGTGCAGCGCGGCGGCCAGGAGGTCCACCTCACGCCCCTGGAGTACCGGCTGCTGTCGGTGCTGGTCGCCAATGCCGGGCGCGTGCTCACGCACCGCCAGCTGCTGCGCGAGGTCTGGGGCCCCTCGCACAGCGAGCAGAGCCACTACCTGCGCATCTACATGGGCCACCTGCGCCAGAAGCTGGAGGCCGACCCGGCCCAGCCGCGGCACCTGCTGACGGAAACCGCGGTGGGCTATCGGCTGATGCCATGAGCCTCCTCATCCGTGGAAGAACTTGGCCGGCCAGGTCACCAGCCACGGGAAGACCACCATGAGGAACATGATGGCGAACTCCGCGATCATGAAGGGCACGACGCCCTTGGTGACGTCGTCCATCGACATCTTGCCCACCCCGGCCACCACGTTGAGCACCGTGCCCACCGGCGGGGTGACCAGGCCGATGGAGTTGTTGATGATGAACATCACGCCGAAGTAGACCGGATCAATGCCTGCCGCATTCACCACCGGCATCAGCACGGGCGTGAGGATCAGGATGGTGGGCGTCATGTCCATGGCAGTGCCCACGGCCATCACCAGCACCATGATGGCCGCCATGAGCAGGATCTTGTTGTCCATGAAGGGCTGCAGCAACCCCACCACCTTGGACGGCAGGTCGGCCACGGTGATGAGCCAGGCGCTGACCATGGCCGCAGCGATCAGGAACATCACGATGGCGCTGGTCTTGGCGGCGGCGACGAAGATGCCGTAGAGGTCGCGCCAGCTGATCTCGCGGTAGATCACCGCCGAGACGAAGAGTGCGTATACCGCCGCCACGACAGCCGCCTCGGTGGGCGTGAACACCCCCATGCGCAGACCGACGAGGATGATCACCGGCAGCATCAGTGCCCACAGGGCCTTGCGCAGGGCCGTGAGGATCTCCGCGGCGGACTTGCGCGGTGGCGGCACGATCTTCTCGCGCCGCACCAGGAAGGCCCAGGTGAGCCACAGCGCGGCACCGATCAGGATGCCCGGCACGATGGCCGCGAGGAACAGCTTGGAGATCGACACGTTGGCCGCCACCCCGAAGATCACCAGCCCGATGCTGGGAGGGATCACCGGGCCGATGACGCCGGTGGCCGCGATCAGCCCGCCGGCACGCGACTTGTCGTGCCCGGCCTTGACCATCATGGGCAGCAGCAACGCGGTGAGCGCGGCCGCATCGGCCACGGCCGAACCCGACAGGGCCGACAGCAGGCAGCCGGCCATGATGGTCACATAGCCCAGCCCGCCCTTCACATGGCCCACCAGCGCCAGCGCGAAGTCCACGATGCGGCGCGACAGGCCGCCCACGTTCATGATTTCGCCGGCCAGCATGAAGAAGGGCACCGCCAGCAGCGGAAAGCTGTCGGCCCCGCCGATCAGGTTCTGCGCGAGGATCTGCGCGTCGAACAAGTCCAGGTGCCACATCAGCGCCACGCCGCTGGCCAGGAGCGAGAAGGCGATCGGGATGCCCATGGCCATGGCCAGCAGCAGCGATCCGACAAAGACGAAGATGGTCATCGCGCGCCCTCCTTGCCGCGGGGCGCTTCGGTGCCTGCCGCGCCCAGGATCTGCTGCAACTGCACCGCCTCTTCGGACTCCTGCACCATCACCAGGTCCTCGTCGGCGATCTGGCCGCTGAGCAGCTTGTACAGGTCGATGGCCAGGATCAGCGCCGCGCAGACGGCGAACACCAGGCCCGCGCTGTAGACGATGGCCATGGACGCGCCCGTGGTCGGCGCCGTCACGTCCCAGTTGATGCGCGCCTGCGCCAGACTGCCCTGGAACAGCAGCCAGACGATGTAGAGCATGACCCCGTGCCCGAGGGCCAGGCAGGCCTTCTTGCCGGCCGCCGGCAGGCGCTGCACCACCATGTCCACCCCCAGGTGGCCATGCTCACGCAGCGCGACGATGGCCCCGAGGAAGGTCATCCAGATGAAAAGCCAGCGCGACACTTCTTCCGACACGGTGATGCCGGAATTGAAGCCGTAGCGCAGCACCACGTTGCCGAACACCAGCACCACCATCAGCGCCAGCATGGCGGCAATCACCGCCTCCAGCACACGGCAGGCGCGGTCCATCCATCGATTCATGTTGTCTTTTCCTGTGATCGTCTGGATGGCTGGCGTCAGGCCGCCTGGGAGGCTTCGCGCAGGCTTTCCACCAGCGAGCGCAGCGCCGCCAGGTAGGAATGCGGGCCGAAGCCCTGCACCGTGGCCTTGACGGCCGGCGAGATGATGGAGTGCGCGCGCCAGGCCTCGCGCGCGGCGATGTTGGACATGTGCACCTCGATCACCGGGAAGGGCATGGCCTTGATCGCGTCGTGCAGCGGCACGCCATGCTGCGTGAGGCCGGCAGGGTTCACCAGCGCGCCCTGCGCAGCGTCGATGTGCTCGTGCAGGAAGTCGATCAGCGCGCCTTCGTGGTTGGACTGCAGGATGCCGAGTTCCACGCCGAGCTCGGCGGCGAGCTTCTGCAGGCGCTCGTTGATCTGCGCCAGCGTGGTGGTGCCGTAGATATGGGGTTCGCGGCGCCCGAACAGGTTCAGGTTGGGGCCGTGGAGGACGAGGATTTTCATGGGGTGTTCAGGGTTGGGAGCGGCTGACAAAGCTCAGCGAAGCGGTTCTGGCTAGGCGCTACACGTCTGATTGATTGCAGGCAGTGCGCATAGCACGACAAGACGCAGCAACGACGCCAGAAGAGTTTTGCCAGGCGCTCTTACTTGCGGATGCGGGCCAGTTCGTCGTTGTAGAGCTTCACGATGGCCGGGTCGTAGGTGGCCGCGAACTTCTCGATCACCGGCTTGGCGATCTGCTGCATGCGTGCCAGCTCGGCGGGCGCGATCTCGTTGTAGGCCATGCCCTTGGCCTGCAGGTCGCCCACCGAGCGCTGCGCTGCGGCGCGGCTCACCTGGCGCTGGTAGCCACGCGCCTCGTTGGCGGCATCGTTCATCATCTTCTGTTCGACGGGCGAAAGCTGGTCCCAGAACTTCTTGCTCACCAGCACGATGTTGGCGGCGTACACATGGTTGGTGGCGCTCACGTACTTCTGCACCTCGAACATCTTGTTCGACAGGATCACCGCATAGGGGTTCTCCTGGCCGTCCACGGCCTTGGCTTCCAGCGCGCCGTAGAGTTCGGCGAACGGCATGGGCACGGGGTTGGCCTTGAAGGCCTTGAAGGTCTCGAGGAACACCGGATTCGGGATCACGCGCAGCTTGAGGCCGTCGAAGTCATCGGCCTTGGTGATGGCGCGCTTGCTGTTGGTCACATTGCGAAAGCCCAGGTCCCAGTAGCCCAGGGCCACCAGGCCCTTCTCGGGCAGCCTGGCGATCAGTGCCTGGCCCAGCGGACCATCGAGCAGCGCATCGGCCTGGGCGAAGTTGGCCACGGCGAACGGAAAGTCCACGAGGCCGAATTCCTTGACGATGCCGGCCAGCGAGGTGGTGGCCGGTGCCGACATCTGCTGCACGCCGCCCTGCAGCGCCGACTGCTGCTGCATCTCGTTGCCCAGCTGCGAGGCAGGGAACTCCATCACCTTCATCTTGCCGCCGCTCTTGGCGGCCAGCAGCTCGCCAAAGCGCTTGACCCCGAAGCTCACCGGGTGGTCGGCGTTGTTCAGGTGGCCGAAGCGGATCACGCGCTCCTGCTGGGCGGCGGCGGGCAGCGAAGCCATCAGCAGGGACAGGCCAGCGGCGGCCAGGAGGCAAGCAGTTTTTCTCACGGGACATCTCCATCAAAAGTCGGACCAGGGACATGCATCCGGAACACCGGTTGCGCCTTGGGATGAATCGTAGTTAAAAAGTGGAAACTCTTTCCATAGTAGAAACCCTTTAACAAATTTTGGTACATTGCCGCCATGTGGCTGGCCCCGGTAGGGCCTGTCCGCAGGAAGACGACCACCGAAAGAGACCCACGCCATGAGCAGCATCCTCGAGCGCAGCTTCAAAGTCCTGGAGCACCTGGCCCCGCACCCCGAGGGCAAGGCCCTGTCGAGCCTGGCCTCCGAGCTCGATATGCCCCTGAGCGCCACGCACCGCCTGCTGGCCGAGCTGGTGCGTTGCGGCTACGTGCGCCAGGACCACAGCCAGGGCAACTACATGCTGACCATCAAGCTGGTGTCGCTGGGCCTGGGCTTCCTGAGCGCCACAGGCGTGGTGGACATTGCCCAGCCCCTGCTGGACCGGCTGGCCGCCGAATCCGGTGAGCTGGTGCGCCTGGCCGTGGTCGATGGGGACGAGCTGACCTTCGTGGCCAAGGCCCAGGGCGCCGTGCGCGGCCTGCGCTACGACCCGGACATGGGCCTGTCGGTCAACCTGTCGTGCAGCTCGGCCGGCCATGCCTGGCTGTCCACCATGAGCGACGAGGAGGCCCTGGCCCTGGTATCACGCCAGGGCTTCGGCAAGCCCGAGGACTACGGCCCCAATGCCCCGACCACCGTCAAGGAGCTGCTGGCCTACCTGCGCACGGCGCGCCAGCTGGGCTTCAGCACCATCGTCGAGGTCTTCGCGCCGGCCATGACGGCCATGGCCGCGCCCATCCGCCGGGGCAACGGCACGGTGCTGGGGGTGGTGACGATCGCGGGGCCCCTGGTGCGCTTGACCCCTGAGCGCATGCAGGCCCTGGGCCCTGCCCTGCTGAACACCACGCACGACCTGGCACTGGCCAGCGGGGGGTCTGCCTTGTTGAAGAAACGCGGTTAGGACCTGGGCGCGAACAGCGCCAAGGTGTCGTGGGCGAAGGCGCCCTCGATCTCCAGCATGCGCATCTTGGTGGCCGCGCCGCCGCCAGCGGAAAACCCTCCCGTCTTGCCACCTGCGGCCAGGATGCGATGGCACGGCACCACCGGCGCAAACGGGTTGTGCCCCAGTGCCTGGCCCACGGCGCGCGCGGCCCCCGGCTCGCCCAGGGCGGCGGCCATCTCGCCATAGGTCATGGTCTTGCCGGGCGGGATGCGCCGGGCCAGCTCATAGACACGGGCATTGAAGGGCGGCACACCCTCGGTGGCCAGCGGCACATCGAGCAGGTCGTCGTGCGCGCCCGCGAGCAGGGCCACCACGCGCGCCGCCCAGGCGGCCACCTCGGGCGGCATGGGCGATTCGGGCGTGCCTGGAAAGCGCCACTGCATGCGTGCGCGGGTGTGCGCCTCTCCCTCGTCCTCGGGCAGCTGCACGCCGACCAGCAGGGGGCCATCCCAGGCCAGGCCGCAATGCCCCACCGCCGTAGCAAACAGCGCAAAGCCATGGGCTGCCGATGGCCCGCGCTTTTCAGTCTGCACGCAGGGCGGCCTTGAGTTGGGCACCGATCTCGGGCTTGCTCGCAAAGGGGTCGGTGGGGTTGCGCATGAGCATGATGTCTTCCATGCGCGTCTGCACCGAGGCAATCGCCTGCGGGTGGCTGTAGATGTAGAACTGGCGCTGCGCGACGGCATCGAAGACCTTCTGGGCCACCTCGGCCGCCGTCACCTTGCCGCTGCCCACGGCCTTGTCGGTCATGGCCTGGCCGATGAGCTGGCTGCGCGTGGGCTTGCCGGCCTGCAGCTCGCCGGGGCGGTTGCGGTGGCTCTGGCTGATGCCCGTGGGCACGAAGAAGGGGCACAGCACGCTGGCGCTGACCTGGTCGGTCACCAGGGCCAGATCCTGGTAGAGGGTTTCGGACAGGCTCACCACCGCGTGCTTGCTCACGTTGTAGACGCCCATGTTGGGCGCATCGACCAGGCCGGCCATGCTGGCCGTGTTGACGATGTGGCCGCGCCAGGCCGGGTCCTTCTTCGCGGCGGCGAGCATCATGGGGGTGAACAGGCGCACGCCGTGGATCACGCCCCAGAGGTTCACGCCCAGCACCCACTCCCAGTCCTTGGCGGTGTTTTCCCACACCAGGCCGCCCGCGCCCACGCCGGCATTGTTGAACACCAGGTGCGGTGCGCCGAAGCGCTGCTCCACGTCCACCGCAAGCTGTTCCATCTGCCCGGCGTCGGACACATCCACCTTGCGCGCCAGCACCTGCGCCCCCGCAGCCTGCGCCTCGGCGGCAGCCGCGTCGAGCGCGTCCTGCTGCACATCCACCAGCACCAGGTTCATCCCCAGGCGCGCACCGATGCGCGCGCATTCGAGGCCGAAGCCCGAACCCGCGCCCGTGAGAACGGCTGTCTTGCCCTTGAAGTCGTCGATCATGTTGTTTTCTCGGCCTTTCGCAATGTGTAGCCAATACGGGGGAAGTGCACGTGCAGCAGGCCCGCGCGCGGGTCGGTGCGGCGCAGGGTGTAGCGGGTGCGGGTGGCGGCGATCAGCTCGCCCTCCGTGGGCTCGGTGCCGAAGCTCTCGGCGGCAATCGTCACCAGGCTGCCCAGGGCAATGCCATGGTCGTCCTGGAAGACGTCGTCGGCCAGGGGCAGCGGGTCCAGGCCGGCGGCCACGGTGATGGCGTCTTCGGAACTGAGCTTGTCCATGCGGCCATGGCCCAGGGCCGCCACGCGGTCCATCCATTCGAGCACGGCGGGCGTGGCGCTGAAGATGTCGGCCATCACCGGAACGCACTGGCGCGTGAACCACAGCGGGTGGTAGGCGGCGAAGTCGGCCAGGCAGGGCTCGGCGCCGAACAGGAAGTCATGCTCCTCGGCCATGTGCGCGATGCGGCGCAGGTAGGAGCGGTAGGCCGCCGTGGCATCGGCCGAACGCAGGCGGTGCATGCCGGCGCTCATCTCGCGGCGGTCCTCGCCAAAGGCCTGGGCGGCACCCGGCGGCAGGTTGGCGAACATGACCGCCGCACCCTTGGGCTGCAGGTTGTAGGCCATGGCGGCCCAGAACAGAGTGGTGTCGGCCCACTGCGCGAACACGCGCGCCACGCCCTTCAAGTGCGGCGGGTAGAGCACGGGCTCGGGCTGCACATGCTCGAGCACGTCGCAGATCAGGGCCGAGTCGCAGTAGATGTCGGCGCCGATCTGCAGGAACGGCGTCTTGCGGTAGCCGCCCGTGAGGGCCACCACATCGGGCTTGGGAGCGATGCTGGGGATGATCACCGACTTCCAGGCCAGTTGCTTGTAGCCCAGTGCCAGGCGGATCTTTTCCGAGAACGGGGACGAGGGGTAATGGTGCAGGATCAGGGAGGTGGTCATCAGGTGCTCTCCGGCAAGACTGTGTTGGTGGGGGTGCCGCTCATGCAGGCAGTGCGCGGTCCAGCAAGGCGTCGAAATCCACGCCCGCGCCCAGCGTGCCGAAACTGTAGCCCCAGTCGCCGCCCAGGCGCGAGTCGCAGAAGGCGCCGAACACGCTGGCCGGTGCGCTCTTGTACAGCAGCGCGGCCTGCACGGCCAGGGCCACGTCCTGCGCCAGGCGCCGGGCCTCGGCCTCGGTGGTCATGGCGTCCACGCGCAGCGGCAGTGCGCTGGCCATGCGGTCCAGCGCCGCATGGGCACCGCGTGCCGGGGCCAGTTCGTCGGCCAGTGCGGCCGCGGTGTCGGCGCGGCGCACGGCGCGCAGCAGGTCCAGCGCCATGATGTTGCCCGCGCCTTCCCAGATGGAGTTGAGCGGCATCTCGCGGTAGATGCGGGCCATGGTGCCCTCGCCGCCCTCCTCCACATAGCCGTTGCCGCCCAGGCATTCCATGGCCTCCTGCGCGAACGCGCTGCCGCGCTTGCAGATCCAGAACTTGGCCACGGGCGTGAGCAGGCGCGCCATCACGGCCTCATGGGGGCTGCCGTCCTTGTTGTCGAAGGCGCTGGCCAGGCGGATGGCCAGGGCCGTGGCGGCCTCGCTCTCCAGCGCCAGGTCGGCCAGCACGTTGCGCATCAGCGGCTGCTCGATGAGCTTCTTGCCGAAGGCCATGCGCTGGCGCGTGTGCTGCAGCGCCAGCGACAGCGCCTGGCGCATGAGGCCGCTGGTGCCCAGCGCGCAGTCCAGGCGCGTCATGGTGCCCATCTCGAGGATCTGGGCCACGCCGCGCCCCTCCTCGCCCACGCGCCAGGCCAGGGCGTCGACGAACTCGACTTCGGAGCTCGCGTTGGCGTGGTTGCCCAGCTTGTCCTTCAGGCGCTGGATGCGGATGGCGTTGAGGCTGCCGTTGTCACCTTCCGATGGCAGCACGCGCGGCAGGAAGAAACAGGTGAGCCCGCCCGGCGCCTGGGCCAGCACCAGGAAGGCATCGCACATGGGGGCCGAGAAGAACCATTTGTGGCCCGTGAGCCGGTAGCGCGCGCCCCAGGCGTCGCTGCCATCAGCCACGGCCTGGGTGGTGTTGGCGCGCACGTCCGAGCCGCCCTGCTTCTCGGTCATGCCCATGCCCATGGTGAGCGCAGACTTCTGCGAGAACAGCGCCAGGCGCGGGTCGTAGCGGGTGCTGGCCAGGCCGGCGCTCCAGTCGGCCCACACGGCGGGGTTGCCGCGCAGCGCTGGCGTCACGGCATAGCTCATGGAGACGGGGCACAGCACCGAGGGCTCGGTCTCGGTGAAGAGCATGAAGCCGGCCGCGCGCTCCAGGTGCGCATGGGTCGCCCTCGCGTCCGTGCGCGACCAGGGCGTGGCATGCAGGCCGTGGCGCAGCGCGGCGCCGATCAGGGCGTGGTAGCTCGGGTGGAACTCCACCGCATCGGTGCGGCGGCCCACGCGGTCGTGCGTGTGCAGCTCGGGCTTGTGGGTGTTGGCCAGGCGCGCATGCTCCTGCATGGCGGCCGAGCCCATCTCGGCGCCCAGGGCCGTGAGGCCGCTCCTGTCCAGGCCCGGCGCATGCAGGGCCACGGCGTCCTGCAGCGGCCGGTTGCTGGTGAACAGGTTCACATCCGAGAGCGGCGCGCTCTGGTTGAAGACCGTGTGCGTGGCCGATACCGTCGAAGACAGAGAGGTCATGGGGAACTCCACAGCATTTCGATATGGGGGATGTCGTCCTCGAGGTACTCGTCCGACACCACCACGAAACCAAGGCTGCCATAAAAGCGCTGCAGGTGCGCCTGGGCGCTGATGCGCACACCGCAGCCCGGCCACACCTGGCGGCAGCGCGCCAGCCCTTCTTGCATCAACAGGCGCCCCGTGCCATCGCCACGCGCCTCCTTGGCGGTGACCACGCGGCCGATGGAGGGCTCGGGGTAGTTCACGCCCGGGTCCACCACGCGCAGGCAGGCCTGCAGCGCACCGGCACCATCGTAGCCCAGCAGGTGCCAGGATTGCTTGTCGGCCCCGTCCGGGTCCTGGTAGGGCCCCTGCTCCAGGATGAAGACCTTGCAGCGCAGCGCCAGCGTGTCGTGCAGGGCATGCACGCCGAGGTCATCGAAGCGGGCCCAGGTCCAGTGCAGGTTCAACGCCATGTGCGGGTGCGCTCCTTCAGATGAGTTTGACCAGTTGCTTGCCGAAATTCTTGCCCTTGAGCAGGCCGAGGAAGGCCTCGGGCGCGGCGGCGATGCCTTCTGCAACGGTCTCGCGCGGGCGCAGCTTGCCGGTGCCCACCAGGGTGCCCAGTTCCTTCAGCGCCTCGGGCCAGACTTCCATGTGCTCGCTGACGATGAAGCCTTCGATCTTCATGCGGTTGATCAGCATCAGCGCGGGGTTGGCCATGGGCAGGGGCTGGCCATCGTAGCCGGCGATCATGCCGCACAAGGCCACGCGGCTGAAGGCGTTCATGCGCAGCATCACGGCGTCCATGATCCAGCCGCCCACGTTCTCGAAGTAGCCGTCGATGCCCTTCGGGCAGGCTTCCTTCAAGGCCTTGGACATGGCCTTCACGTCGCTGTGCTCCTTGTAGTCGATGCAGGCGTCGAAGCCCAGTTCCTCGACCGCATAGCGGCACTTGTCGGCACCGCCGGCAATGCCCACGGCGCGGCAGCCGCGCGCCTTGGCCAGTGCAGCAAAGGCGCTGCCCACGGCGCCCGTGGCGGCGCTCACCACCACGGTGTCGCCTTCCTTGGGGGCGATGATCTTCACCAGGCCGTACCAGGCCGTAACGCCGGGCATGCCCACCGCGCCCAGGTAGTGCGACAGCGGCACATGCGTGGTGTCCACCTTGCGCAATGCACCGGGCGTGTTGGCGTCGACCACGCTGTACTCCTGCCAGCCACCCATGCCCACGACCTTGTCGCCGACGGCGTACTTGGGGTTCTGGCTCTCGGCCACCTCGCCCACGGTGCCGCCGATCATGACCTCACCGAGGCCTTGCGATGCCGCATAGCTCTTGCTCTCGTTCATGCGGCCGCGCATGTACGGGTCCAGGCTCAGGAAATGGTGGCGCACCAGCACCTGGCCGTCCTGCAGCGCGGGCGTGTCGCTGGCGACGAGCTTGAAGTTGCCGGCCACGGCCTCGCCCTGTGGGCGGTTGTCGAGCACGATCTGTTGGTTGCGGGCCATGGGGAACTCCTGGGAAAACAAGGGGGGTTGGTGGAGCGGCCATCGGGCCGTCCGGAAAAGCTCAGTCGCTGGAGATCGACTTCAGCGGCTGGCCGGTGGCCGGGTCTACCGCCCGGCGCACGTATTTGAAGGTGCCTGTCGCATGGCTGCACAGGCGGCCCTCGGCGTCATAGACCGAGGCCTCGGTGAAGGCCATCGAGGCCGTGCGGTGCAGCAGGCGGCCCTTGGCCACCAGCGGGCCGCGCGCGGCCTGCATGAAGCTGGTCTTCATCTCGATGGTGACCACGCCGTGGTCCGGCGTCTCGCTGCGCGCCGCGGTGGCCATGGTCACATCCAGCAAGGTCATGGTGGCGCCGCCATGCGTGACCTCGAAGGAATTGAGGTGCTCGGGCGCCGCCTCGTAGTGCAGCTCCGACTCGCCCTGCTGCATGCGGTGCAGCGTGAAGCCCAGGTGGCTGACAAAAGGAATGGGAACACCGAAATTCAGCACAGGCAACTCCAGAATACAAAGGGAAAGACTGCAAGCATAGACCCTGCCGCCCCCCTGAATGGCAGGCCCGCGCGCCATGGGCGCGCAGGCCTTGAACGGCCTCAGCCGCCCGTGACGATGCTGACGCCGCCGTCCACCGCCAGCCACTGGCCGGTGATGTGCTTGCCGGCGTCCGACGCGTACAGCGCGCACAGGCCCTTCAGGTCCTCGTCGTCGCCCAGGCGGCCCAGCGGCGCGTGGGCGGCCAGGGCCTCCTCGCCCATGGCCTTCAGGGTGCCCACCGTCATCTTGCTCGGGAAGAAGCCCGGGCAGATGGCGTTCACGCGGATGTTGTACTGGCCCCATTCGGCGGCCAGCGCACGCGTGAAGTTGATCACCGCGCCCTTGGAGGTGTTGTAAGCAATGGTGTTCATGCCCTTGGGGTTGCCGCCCAGGCCGGCGATGGACGCCACGTTGATGATGCTGCCGCTGCGCCGGCCGATCATGCTGTGCTTGGCGATGTGCTGCGACAGGATGAAGTAGCCGCGCACGTTGAGGTTCATGACCTTGTCCCAGGCTTCCACGGGGTGGTCTTCGGCGGGCGCGCCCCAGGCGGCGCCGGCGTTGTTGAGCAGGATGTCGACATGGCCCAGGCGCGCCAGGGCTTCCTCGCCCAGGCGGCGGATGTCGGCCTCGTTGGCGCAATCGGCGGCGATCCACTGGGCGTCGATGCCGGCAGCCTTCAATTCGGCGGCGGCCTCTTCCAGGTCGGACGCCTTGCGCGAGCTCAGCAGCACCTTGGCGCCGGCCTCGCCCAGCGCCTGTGCCAGTTGCAGGCCCAGGCCGCGCGAACCGCCGGTCACCAGGGCGGTCTTGCCGGACAGGTCGAACAGTTGTTGGATGGTGCGGGTGGTCATGTCGTCGTCTCCTTGAGTTTGTCGTCGGTGGGTGCGCAGGGCATGGTTGCCATGCGCTCTGAAAAACGGGGCAGCGCAGGAATTGTGCGGCGCAACCAAGGTGCGCCGTGTCGCCTGTGCGATTTCAGGCGCTGGACTTCAGGCGCGAGCGCACGCCGATCAGCACCACGCCCACGGCCGCCAGCACGCCGCCGGCAGCCGACAGCGCCCAGCCCAGCGCCTCGTCGGCACGGGCCGTGGCAAGGCCCAGCACCAGCGTGAGCAGGCCGCCGTAGATCAGCGCCCAGATGAGCTGGTGCATGCGCTCCAGTGTCTGCGGTGCGGCCATCAGAAGGCGTCCTCGGGGAATACTGCGCAGGTCGCGTCGCGGGTGCTGACGACCTGCAGCCAGGCGCCGATCTTGGGCAGCTCGTAGTGGAAGAAAAAGCGCATGGCCCCCATTCTGCCCACACCCGCGGGCTGCGCCAGCGCCGGGTCGGCCTGCAACGTGGCCAGGGCCACGTCCAGCCAGACCCAGGCCAGCACCGTGTGGCCGAAGGCCTGCATGTAGGGCACGGCGTTGGCCAGTGCATCGGTGGGCTGGCCCGTGGACCAGGCGGCTTTGGTGGCGGCTCCCACCTGCTGCAGTGCGCTGCCCAGGGCATTGGCATGCGCGGCCAGCGCAGGCACCTGGATGGCGCGTTCGATGGTGGCGTTGATGCGCGCCGCCAGCAGTTGCAGGCCGCGGCCGTTTTCCATCAGCACCTTGCGGCCCAGCAGGTCCATGGCCTGGATGCCGTGCGTGCCTTCGTGGATCATGTTCAGGCGGTTGTCGCGCCAGTACTGCTCCACCGGGAAGTCGCGCGTGTAGCCATAGCCACCGTGGATCTGGATGGCCAGGCTGTTGGCCTCCAGGCACCACTCGCTGGGCCAGCTCTTGGCGATGGGAGTGAGCACTTCCAGCAGCAGGCGCGCCTCGTCGGCCGCGGCGGAATCGCCCGTGGCCTGCTCGTCCACCAGGCGCGCGCAGAACAGGTTGAGCGCGAGCGCGCCCTCGCCGTAGGACTTTTGCGCCAGCAGCATGCGCTTGACGTCGGCATGCTCGATGATGCGCACCTGCGGCTGCGCCACGTCCTTGACCACGGCGGCAGCGGCGGCATCCTTGTCCTTGGGGTTCTGCACCGGGCGGCCCTGCGGGCGGTTCTTCGCGTAGTCGAGGCTCGCGTAGTAGCCCGCCAGGCCGAGCACGGTGGCCGCCATGCCGATGCCGATGCGCGCCTCGTTCATCATGTGGAACATGCAGTGCAGGCCCTTGCCGGCCTGGCCTACCAGGTAGCCCACGGCACCGGCCTCGCCATCGACCGGGTACTTGCCCTCGCCGAAGTTGAGCAAGGTGTTGGTCGTGCCGCGCCAGCCGAGCTTGTGGTTCAGGCCCGCCAGCGCCACGTCGTTGCGCACGCCGGTCAGGTTGCCATCGGTGTCCACCAGCTTCTTGGGCACGATGAACAGCGAGATGCCGCGGGTGCCGGGCACCAGCTTGCCATCGGGCCCGGGGATCTTGGCCAGCACCAGGTGGATGATGTTCTCGGTGAGCTCGTGCTCGCCGGCCGAGATCCACATCTTGTTGCCCTTGAGGCGGTAGCGCGGCCCCAGCGGGTCGCTCTCGAAACCTGCGCCATCGGGCACGGCGCGCGTGGCCACGTCGCTCAGGCTGGAGCCGGCCTGTGGCTCCGACAGGCACATGGTGCCCGAGAAGCGGCCCGAGAATTCGTTGAGCGCGAACACGGTCTTCTGCGCCTCGGTGCCATGCACCATGAGCAGGTTGGCATTGCCCACCGTGAGCAGGCCCGAGCCCATGCTGATGGACGCCAGGCCGAAGAAACTGTTGGCCGCAGCCTCCACCGTGTAGGGCAGTTGCATGCCGCCGATGTCGTAGTCCTGCGCGGCGCTGAGCATGCCCGAGGCCGCATAGGCCTTCTGCGCATCGTGCGTGCACTGGGGCAGCGTGACCTTCTCGCCGTCGAAATGCGGTTCCTGCGTGTCGACCGTGCGGTTGAACGGCGCGTACTTCTCTCGCGCGATGCGCTCGCAGGTGTCGAGCACGGCGTCGAAGGTGTCGCGCGAATGGTCGGCAAAGCGCTCGCGCTCGGGCAGGGCCTGGGCCTCGAGCCACTGGTAGAGAAGGAATTCGACGGTGGGGCGGTAGCTCATGTGTGAAAACCCTGGAGAAAACGCGCGCACAGCGCAGGGATGGGCCACCGGACCGCACCGCCGCCGCGCGGGGCGGCGGTCACATGCCTGGCGGCGACTATTTCTTGTGGTTCAGGACGACTTCGGAAAAGCACCAGTAGTCCATGTCGTCATTGGGGTTCTGCTGGCAGTTGTTCTCGCCGATCTGCAGGCGCCGCGCACCGGCCGGCAGGCTGGCGAACTGGACCTTCAGGGTCTTGCGCTTGCCGGGACGGATCTGGTCCATGCCGTTCTCGCACGACATCAGGCCCGTGCTGCTTTCCTGCTTCAGCACCTTGCCGCTGTCCAGGTCCTTGAGCATGAATGCTTCCGGCTTGTGGCTGGGCTGGGCGCAGGCCTCGACGATGTCCCGCTTGCTGCTGTTGCGCAGCACGATGGTCACCGTGGTGCGCTCGGGCGTGATGGCCACCTCCTGCAGGATGGTGTCGGGGTCATCGGCCAGCGGCTGGTTGAGCCGGTAGCTCTGCGCATGGGCGACAGTGCCCACAGTGGATACGACCAGGATGGCCAGGGCTGCGCAAACCTTCGTGAACATGGATGGATCTCTCTTGATGGAATGGTGATTGTTGTAGGCCTGGGGCAGCGCACAGCCATGGCCACACGCCGCCTGCAGACCGGCCGCTGAAACGGCCGGTCTGCATTGTCCCCAAACCCGGTGTGAGCAAACGTAAGCGCCGTAACGCCTGCGCGCCCACCCTCACCAGGCATCCATCAGAGCACTTCGAAGATGCCCGCAGCGCCCATGCCGCCGCCGATGCACATGGTCACCGCCACGCGCTTGGCGCCGCGGCGCTTGCCTTCGATCAGGGCGTGGCCGGTCAGGCGCTGGCCCGACACACCGTAGGGGTGGCCCACGGCGATGGCACCACCGTTGACGTTCAGGCGGTCGGCCGGAATGCCCAGCTTGTCGCGGCAATACAGCACCTGCACGGCGAAGGCTTCGTTCAGCTCCCACAGGTCGATGTCGTTGACCGTAAGGCCCAGCTTCTTGAGCACCTTGGGCACGGCGAACACCGGGCCGATGCCCATTTCGTCGGGCTCGCAGCCGGCCACGGCGAAACCGAGGAAGCGGCCCAGGGGCTTCAAGCCCTTCTTGCTGGCGTACTCTTCGCTCACCACCACGCAGGCACCGGCACCGTCGGAGAACTGGCTGGCATTGCCGGCCGAGATCAGGCCGCCGGGCAGTGCCGAGCGCAGGCCGCTGATGGACTCGACGGTCGTGCCTTCGCGCGTGCCTTCGTCCTTGCTCAGGGTGACCTGCTTGGTGATCAGGCCCAGGTTCTTGTCGGCCACGCCGGCCATCACGGTGATGGGGGCGATCTCGGCATCGAACAGGCCCGCGGCCTGCGCTGCGCAGGCCTTTTGCTGGCTGGCGGCGCCGTACTCGTCCATGGCTTCACGGCCGATGTTGTAGCGCTTGGCCACCTGCTCGGCGGTCTGCAGCATGCTCCAGTAGATCTCGGGCTTGACCTTGTCCAGGGCCAGGTCGCGCAGCATGTGGATGTTCATTTCCTGCTGCACGCAGGAGATGCTTTCCACGCCGCCGGCCACGTACACGTCGGCTTCGCCGGCAATGATGCGCTGGGCCGCCAGGGCAATGGTCTGCAGGCCCGAGGAGCAGAAACGGTTGACCGTGACGCCCGATGCCGTGACCGGCAGGCCGGCGGCCAGCGCGATCTGGCGCGCGATGTTGGCGCCGGTGGCGCCTTCGGGGTTGGCACAGCCCATGATGACGTCTTCGACGTCGGCGCCGTCGATGCCGGCGCGCTCGATGGCGTGCTTGACGGCATGGCCGCCCAGCGTGGCGCCATGGGTCATGTTGAGGGCACCCTTCCAGCTCTTGGCGAGCGGGGTACGGGCGGTGGAAACGATCACTGCGGAGGTCATGGGAAAAATCCTTTCAGGGGTGGAACGCACCGGTGGCCGCCAGGGGCGTGCGCATCATCCGGTGCGGCTTCACTGCATCAATCGGTGGTTCGCTCAGGCGAACGCCTTGCCTTCGGCTGCCAGCTTGGCCAACAGCGGCGCGGGCTTCCAGAACTGGGCATCGTCGTTGGGGTTCTTGGCAAAGCGGTCCATGGCCTGCACCACGTTGAACAGGCCGACTTCGCTGGCGTAGTGCATGGGGCCGCCACGGTAGATGGGGAAGCCGTAGCCCGTGAGGTAGACCATGTCGATGTCGCCGGACTTGCTGGCGATGCCGTCTTCCAGGATGTGCGCGCCTTCGTTGACCAGGGCGAACACCAGGCGCTCCACGATTTCCTCGTCGGAGATCTTGCGCGGCGTGATGCCCAGCTCCTTGCGGTGGTCTTCGATCATCTTGTTGACCAGATCGCTCGGGATCGCGTCGCGCTTGCCGGCCTGGTAGTCGTACCAGCCTGCGCCGGTCTTCTGGCCGAAGCGGCCCAGCTCGCACAGCTTGTCGGCCGTGCGGCTGTACTTCATGTCGGCGCGCTCGACGGCACGGCGCTTGCGGATCGCCCAGCCGATGTCGTTGCCGGCCAGGTCACCCATGCGGAACGGGCCCATGGCAAAGCCGAACTTCTCGACCGCGCGGTCCACCTGCTGGGGCGTGGCGCCTTCGTCCAGCAGGAAGCCGGCCTGGCGGCTGTACTGCTCGATCATGCGGTTGCCGATGAAGCCATCGCACACGCCCGAGACGACCGAGGTCTTCTTGATCTTCTTGCCAATGGCCATCACGGTGGCCAGCACGTCCTTGGACGTCTTGGCACCGCGCACCACTTCCAGCAGCTTCATCACGTTGGCGGGGCTGAAGAAGTGCATGCCCACCACGTCTTCGGGGCGCTTGGTGAAGGCGGCGATCTTGTCCACGTCCAGCGTGGAGGTGTTGGAGGCCAGGATCGCGCCGGGCTTCATCACGGCGTCGAGCTGCTTGAACACGGCTTCCTTGACGCCCAGCTCCTCGAACACGGCCTCGATCACGAGGTCGGCGTCCTTGAGGTCGGCATAGTCGAGCGTGGTCGTCAGCAGGGCCATGCGCTGCGCGTACTTGTCTTCCTTGAGCTTGCCCTTCTTGACCTGGGCTTCGTAGTTCTTCTTGATCGTGGCCACGCCGCGGTCCAGGGCTTCCTGCTTGGCCTCCAGGATCTTGACGGGGATGCCCGCGTTCAGGAAGTTCATGGAGATGCCGCCGCCCATGGTGCCGGCACCGATCACGGCAACCGACTTGATTTCGCGCTTGGGCGTGTCGGACGGCACGTCAGGGATCTTGGAGGCGGCACGCTCGGCCATGAACAGGTGGCGCAGGGCGCGCGACTCGGGCGTCCACATCAGGTTGATGAAGATCTCGCGCTCGAACAGCATGCCGTCGGCAAACTTGCGCTTGGTGGCAGCCTCGACCGCGTCCACGCACTTGGCAGGCGCGGGGTAGTTCTTGGCCATGCCCTTGACCATGTTGCGCGCGAACTGGAAGTAGGCGTCGCCTTCGGGGTGCTTGCAGGGCAGGTTGCGCACCAGCGGCAGGGGGCGCACCTCGGCCACGCTCTGGGCAAAGGCCAGGGCTTCGGCGGCCAGCGCCTCGGGCGAGGCCACGAGCTTGTCGAACAGCTTCTGGCCGGGCACGGAGCCGATCAGCTCGCTCTTGACGGGTTCGCCGCTCACGATCAGGTTCAGGGCGGCTTCGACGCCGATCACGCGCGGCAGGCGCTGCGTGCCGCCGGCGCCGGGGATCAGGCCGAGCTTGACTTCAGGCAGCGCAATGCTGCAGCCAGGGGCCGCCACGCGGTAGTGGCAGCCCAGGGCCAGTTCCAGCCCGCCGCCCATGGCGACGGTGTGCATGGCGGCCACGACCGGCTTGGCCGAGTTCTCGATGGCGGCGATCACCGACAGCAGGTTGGGTTCCTGCAGAGACTTGTCGGTGCCGAACTCCTTGATGTCGGCGCCGCCGGAAAACGCACCGCCAGCGCCGGTGATGACGATGGACGTGACCGCTGGATCGGCATTGGCGCGGCCGAGGCCGTCCACGATGCCTTGGCGGGTTGCCAGGCCCAGTCCGTTGACGGGGGGATTGGCCAGGGTGATCACGGCAACGGAGCCGTGGACTTTGTATTCAGCGGTCATGCTGTTGTTCCTTGGAGAGTGAAAAAGAACGATCGTGCGTTTTTATTGTAGAGACTTCGCGCGGCCCTGGCGTGTCAATTTGTCCCGGTGGGGACATGGCTCCTGGCCGCCAACCCGTCTCTTCGGGCAAAAAAAGAGGCGCCATGAGCTATCAGGCGCCTCTCTGTCATGCGTTGGCCGGAGTCGTCAGACCTCCAGCCACTCCTTGCGGATGTAGTTGTCGGCACGCAGGCTGTCGGGCGTGCCCTGGAAGACGATGGAGCCGTGGCCCATCACCAGCGCGCGGTCCGAGATCTTCATGGCGATGGTCAGCTTCTGCTCGATCAGCAGCACCGAGATGCCGCGCGCCTTGATGGTCTGCAGATACTGGCCCACCAGTTCGACGATCTTCGGTGCCAGGCCTTCGGTGGGCTCGTCGATGATGATCAGGTCGGGGTCGCCCATCAGCGTGCGGCACAGCGTGAGCATCTGCTGCTCGCCGCCGGACATCACGCCCGCCTCGGTGTGCTGGCGCTCCTTGAGGCGTGGGAACATCTCGTACATGTCGTCGAACGACCAGCGGCTGCCCTTGCCGTTGCCCTTCTGGCCGAGCAGCAGGTTCTGGTGCACGGTGAGGTTGGGGAACACGTCGCGGCTCTCGGGCACATAGCCCAGGCCCAGGTGGGCGACCTCGTAGGCCTTCTTGCCGTTGAGGTCCTGGCCCTTGAAGTTGACCGTGCCCTCCCAGTCCACCAGGCCCATGATGGCCTTGGCGGTGGTGGATCGGCCCGAGCCGTTGCGCCCCAGCAGCGCCACGATCTCTCCGGGCTGCACTTCGAAGCTCACGCCATGCAGCACATGGCTCTTGCCGTAGTAGGCGTGGAGGTTGTCAATTTTCAGCATAAATCAGTGTCCCGCGCCCTGCTCGTCGGCCACGGCCGAACCCAGGTAGGCCTCCTGCACGCGCGCATTGGCGCGCACCTTGTCGGGGGTGTCGAAGGCGATCACCTCGCCATAGACCACCACGGCGATCTTGTCGGCCAGGCCGAACACCACGCCCATGTCGTGCTCCACGGTCAGCAGGGTGCGGCCCTCGGTCACCTCCTTGATGAGGTGGATGAAGCGCGTGGTCTCGCTCTTGCTCATGCCGGCCGTGGGCTCGTCGAGCAGGATCACGTTGGCGCCACCGGCGATGGTGATACCGATCTCCAGGGCGCGCTGCTCGGCGTAGGTCAGGTTCATGGCCAGCGTGTCGCGCTTCTTGTCGAGCTTGATCATCTCCATGAGTTCCTTGGCACGCTGGTTGGCATCGTGCAGGTTCGACAGGAAGCGCAGGAAGGTGTAGCGGTATCCCATGCTCCACAGCACGCCGCAGCGCAGGTTCTCGAACACGCTCAGCTTGGGGAAGATGTTCGTGATCTGGAAGCTGCGCGACAGCCCCATGCGGTTGATCTCGTACGGGGCCAGGCCGTTGATGCGCTGACCGTTGAGGATCACGTCGCCGCTGGTGGGGGCGAAGCGCCCGCTGATGAGGTTGAACAGGGTGGACTTGCCGGCGCCGTTGGGGCCGATGATGGCCACGCGTTCGCCGGGTGCCACCACGAGATTGGCACCGCGGATGATCTCGGTCTTGCCGAAGCTCTTGCGCAGGTCACGCAGTTCGAGCGCACAGCCTGCGGACGATGGATTGGCGGTCATGGTAGTGCTCACAGCGCCTCTCCCCGCTTGATGGCATGTTCGATCTCTTCCTGGATGGTGCTCCACTGGCGCAGGAACTGGCGCCGGCACATCTCGAACAGCGCCAGCCCGGTGAGGAACACGAAGCCCGCACCGAACCAGGCCGTGAGGCCCTTGGCATCGACCATGGCGCCCAGGAACTTGAGCTCGGACCCGAGGGCCGCGTTGAGCTGCAGGTGGTAGGTCATCTCCACCATGCAGGCGGCGCCCAGCACGGCCACCAGGCCGGTGCCGGCCAGACCCAGGTAGGACACCCAGAGCTGGCGCAGCTTGCCGTACTTGGCGACACGCAGGTTCATCATGATCAGGCTGGCGATGCCGCCGGGCGCATACATCACCATGAACAGGAACACCAGGCCCAGGTACAGCAGCCAGGCCTTGGAGATCTCGGACAGCAGCACCGAGGCCAGCACCAGCAGCACGGCGCCGATGATGGGCCCGAAGAAGAACGTGGCCCCCCCCAGGAAGGTGAACAGCAGGTAGCCGCCCGAACGCAGCACGTTCACGCTGTCGGCACCGGTCACGATCTCGAAGTTGATGGTGGCCAGGCCGCCGCCGATGCCCGCGAAGAAGCCCGCGATGATGAACGCGAAGTAGCGCACGCGCTGCGTGTTGTAGCCGATGAACTCCACGCGCTCGGGGTTGTCGCGCACCGCGTTGAGGATGCGCCCGAGCGGCGTGCCCGTGAAGGCGAACATGGCCGCCGTGCAGACGAAGCAGTAGGCCGCGATCAGGTAATACACCTGCATGCCGGAGCCGAAGTTCAGCCCGAAGAAGGGCTTGCCGTAGACGCGGTCGGTGGTGATGCCGCCCTCGCCGCCGAAGAACTCGGGGAACATCAGCGCCATCGAGGCCACGAGCTCACCGATGCCCAGCGTGATCATGGCGAAGGTGGTGCCCGACTTCTTGGTCGTCACGAAGCCGAGCAGGATCGCGAAGAACATGCCGGCCAGCCCTCCGACCAGCGGGATGAGCACCAGCGGGATCGGCATCTCGCCCTTGCCCGCCATGTTCATGGCATGGATGGCGATGAACGAGCCCAGGCCGGTGTACACCGCATGCCCGAAGCTGAGCATGCCGCCCTGCCCCAGCAGGATGTTGTAGGACAGGCAGATGATGATCAGGTAGCCGATCTGCGAGAGCATGGTCAGCGCCAGGCTGCTGCGGAACACGTGCGGCGCCACGATCAGCATCGCGGCGAACAGCGACCAGATGACGAAGCGGCCCACGTTCCAGGGCTTGAAGCGGTAGTGCGCAGCCCCCTGCGAGGCAGCGGGTGGGTTGGCGTGCGGTGCGGCGCCGGAGACGGTAGTGGTGGATGAGGTCATGGCATCAGTCCTCGCGGGTGCCCAGAAGGCCCTTGGGACGGAAGATCAGGATGAGCACCAGGAACAGGTACGGAAGAATGGGCGCCACCTGGGAGATGGTGAGCTTGAGCAGGGGGTAGCCGAAGGTCTGGTCGGTCACGGCCACACCGAGCGGGCGCAGCACGTGGATCATCGAGTAGTCGAGCGCCACGGCGAAGGTCTGCACCACGCCGATGAGCAGCGAGGCCAGGAAGGCCCCGGCCAGCGAGCCCATGCCTCCGACCACCACCACCACGAAGATGATGGAGCCGACCGACGCCGCCATGGCGGGCTCGGTCACGTAGGTGTTGCCGCCAATCACGCCGGCCAGGCCGGCCAGGGCCGCACCGCCGCCGAACACCAGCATGAACACGCGCGGCACGTTGTGGCCCAGGGCCTCGACCATCTCGGGGTACTTGAGCGCCGCCTGGATCACCAGGCCGATGCGGGTGCGCGTGAGCAGCAGCCACACCGACAGCAGCATCAGGATGGCGATCAGCATCACGAACGAGCGCGACTTGGGGAACTGCGTGCCGTACAGGCTGAACAGGGGGCCCTGCAGTTGCTCGGGCAGGCCATAGGGCACCGTGGCACGGCCCCAGATCAGCTGCACCACTTCGAGGATCAGGTAGGACAGGCCGAAGGTCACGAGCAGCTCGGGCACATGGCCGAACTTGTGCACGCGGCGCAGGCAGTAGCGCTCGAACGCGGCGCCCAGCGCAAACACGATCAGCGGCGAAACCACCAGCGCCGGCCAGAAGCCGATGACGCCAGAAATGCTGTAGGCAAAGTAGGCCCCCAGCATGTAGAAGCTGGTGTGCGCAAAATTGAGCACACCCATCATGCTGAAAATCAGCGTGAGTCCCGAGCTCAGCATGAACAGCAGCAGCCCGTAGCTCACGCCGTTGAGCAGGGAGATCACGAAAAACTCAAGATTCATCGCAAATTTTCACAACAAGGGTAAAAAAAAGGCCCGAGCCAGGTCGGGCCTCCAGAAACAATGAAGAGCGGATCACAAAACCCAGCGAAGCGGTTCTGGCTAGGCGCTGCGTCGCAGGCAGTACGGTCAGTACGACAAGACGCGGCAACGACGCCAGAAGAGTTTTGTTAGCCGCTCAGAGGCCTTAGGGGCGCTTCATCTGGCACGAGGTGGGCGTGCTGGCCACGAAGGGCTCGTAGTACTTCACCGGCGTGAAGGTGTAGCCGGTGCTCTCCGAATCGAGCGGGAACTTGCCGCCGGCCTTCTCCCACTTGGAGATGAACAGGCCCTGCTGCAGCTGGTGGTCGGTCTTGCGCATCTCGACCTCGCCATTGAAGCTCTTGAACTTCATGCCTTCCAGGGCGGCGGCCACCTTCACGGGGTCGGTGGACTTGGTCTTCACGAAGGCCTCGGTGAGCATCGAGAAGGCGTGGTACACGGAGCCGGTGTACATGTCGTCGTTGAACTTCTTCTTGTAGTCCACCACGATCTTGTTGAGTTCGCCCGGCAGGTTGATGTGCGCATAGGCCACCATGTACACGCGGCCTGCAGCGGCGGCACCCATGGCCGTGGGGCTGCCGGTGACCGAGCCGTAGTAGGTGTAGAAGTTGACGTTGTTCAGGCCGGCGTCGTTGGCGGCCTTGATCAGCAGCGCCAGGTCGGAGCCCCAGTTGCCGGTGATCACGCTGTCGGCGCCCGACTGCTTGATCTTGGCGATGTAGGGCGAGAAGTCACGCACCTGGGCCAGGGGGTGCAGGTCGTCGCCGACGAACTGCACGTCAGGGCGCTTGCGGGCCATGATTTCCTTGGCGAACTTGGAGACCTGGTGGCCGTGCGAGTAATTCTGGTTGATCAGGTAGACCTTCTTGACCTCGGGAATGTCCTTCATGAAGGTGGTCAGCGCTTCCATCTTCATGGAGGTGTCCGCATCCAGGCGGAAGTGCCAGTAGCTGCACTTGCTGTTGGTCAGGTCCGGGTCCACGGCAGCGTAGTTCAGGAACACGACTTCCTTGCCGGGGTTGCGCGCGTTGTGCTTTTCCAGCGCGTCGATGATGGCCAGGGCCGGGCCCGAGCCGTTGCCCTGCACCACGTAGCGCGCGCCCTGGTCCATGGCCGAGCGCAGGGCGCTGGTGGTCTCCTGCGGGCTGAGCTTGTTGTCGATGCCGATGATCTCGAACTTCACTCCGGCAGCGTTCTTCTTGTTGAACTCTTCGGAGACGAACTGGAAGCTCTTGAGCTGGTTGGTTCCCACGGCCGCCATCAGGCCCGAAAGCGGGTCGAGCCAGGCGATCTTGACGGTCTCACCTTTTTGAGCGAACGCCGCGCCAGCGCTCGCCAACAGGACGGTGGCTGCTACAGCCTTCATAGCGAATTTCATGGTTCTGTCTCCTTGTAAATCGACACGACGCAGCGTACCGCGTTGCAACACGACGCCCCTCAGGGATTGCCCCTACCGGCGTCGCACACGTGACTGGCGCAGTGCTCCCCCGAGCACCGCACCAATCTGGATCACAGGCCCGGAAGCCTGTAGTCCTTCAGTTGCTCACGCAACTTTGTCTTGAGCATCTTGCCGGTGGCACCGAGGGGAATCGCCTCCACGAACACCACGTCATCGGGAATCTGCCACTTGGCGGTCTTGCCTTCGAAGAAGGCCAGCAACTCCTCGCGCGTGACCTCGGTGCCCGGGCGCTTGACCACGGCCACGATGGGGCGTTCGTCCCACTTGGGGTGCGGCATGCCCACGCACGCGGCCATGGCAATGGCCGGGTGGGCCATGGCGATGTTCTCGATGTCGATGGAGCTGATCCACTCGCCGCCGGACTTGATCACATCCTTGCTGCGGTCGGTGATCTGCATGAAGCCGTCGGCATCGATGGTCGCCACGTCGCCCGTGGGGAACCAGCCGCGCCCGTGCTTGTCCTTGACCAGCGGGTGGCCGCCCTCGCCCTTGAAGTAGCTGTCCACGATCCACGGGCCCTTGACCAGCAGGTCGCCATAGGTCTTGCCGTCCCAGGGCAGTTCCTCGCCATCGCCACCGACGATCTTCATGTCCACGCCATAGATCGCGCGGCCCTGCTTGAGCAGCACCTTCATCTGCTCTTCCTTGGGCAGCTCGAGGTGCTTGTTCTTGAGCGTGCACAGCGTGCCCAGCGGGCTCATTTCGGTCATGCCCCAGGCGTGCAGCACTTCGACGCCGTAGTCTTCCTTGAAGGCATGGATCATGGCCGGTGGGCAGGCCGAGCCGCCGATCACCGTGCGCCGGAGCGTGGAGAACTTCAGGCCCGCAGGCTTCATGTGGCCGAGCATCATCTGCCAGACGGTGGGCACGCCGGCGGCGTAGGTCACCTTCTCGGCTTCGATCAGTTCGTAGATCGACTTGCCATCCATGGCCGGGCCGGGGAACACCAGCTTGCAGCCGGTGAGCGCGGCCGAGTACGGAATGCCCCAGGCATTGACGTGGAACATGGGCACCACGGGCAGCACGGAATCGCGCGCCGAGAGGCACATCACGTCGGGCAGCGCCGCGGCATAGGCATGCAGCGTGGTCGAGCGGTGGCTGTACAGCGCTGCCTTGGGGTTGCCCGTGGTGCCGCTGGTGTAGCACATGCTCGACGCCGAGTTCTCGTCGAACTCGGGCCAGGCGTAGTCGGGCGAGTGCGCACCGATCCAGGCCTCGTAGCTCGTGAGGCCGGGGATGCCGGAGTCCGCGGGCAGTTTGTCGGCGTCGCACAGCGCCACCCATTTCTTCACCGTGGGGCACTTGGCGTGCACGGCCTGCACCAGGGGCAGGAAGGTCAGGTCGAAGCACAGCACCTGGTCTTCGGCGTGGTTGGCGATCCAGGCGATCTGCTCGGGGTGCAGGCGCGGGTTGATGGTGTGCAGCACGCGGCCCGAGCCGGAGACGCCGAAGTACATCTCCATGTGGCGGTAGCCATTCCAGGCCAGCGTGGCCACGCGGTCGCTGAACTCCAGGCCCAGGCCGTCCAGGGCATTGGCCAGGCGGCGTGCACGCTGGGCCAGGTCCTTGTAGGTGTAGCGGTGGATGTCGCCCTCCACGCGCCGCGAGACGATTTCGGCGTCGCCATGGTGGCGTTCGGCGAACTCGATCAGCGACGAGATCAACAGGGGTTGGCTCTGCATCAGGCCCAGCATGTGTGCTCCTTGGATTTTGTGGTGAAAGTGGCAATCATCGTAACGCGCGCAGGCCTGCTGCGGGGTCTCCGAAGCGCCCCTTTCGGCTGCGTGCCACGCGGCTTTGCTGGCTGCGCAGTGTGCAGCGCGGGGCCTGCCGCGCCAACACCTGTCGCCCACCCGACAAAGGCCAAGGGATTACCCTGAACGGCGGGGGCTGCAGCGACAATCCGCGGCATGCTCTGCACCGCCCCGCACGCCCAGCGCTTCATCACCGCCCAGCCCTGGTTTGCCGGGCTGCCGGCCGCCACGCAGGAGCGCGTGCGCGCCGGGGTGTTCGAGGAAAGCGGCGACAAGGGCGATGTCATGAAGCCCGCCGGCAGCGCGGTGCAGGGCTGGCATGCCGTGCTCTCGGGCCTGGTGATGCTGCAGAGCCCGGCCAGCCGCGGCCGCTCGTCGGCCTTCATCGGCGTGCCCGACGGCGAGTGGTTCGGCGAAGGCTCGGCCATGAAGCCCGAGCCGCGCAGATACCACGTGGTGGCATTGCGCCCTACCCGGCTCATGTGCCTGCCGCTGCCCGTGTTCGCCGAACTGCGCGAGACCAGCCTGGCGTTCAACCAGTTCCTGGTGCTGCACCTGAACATGCGGCTCGGCCAGGCCATGACCATCATCGAGGCCGGGCGCACGCAGTCCACCGAGCACCGCGTGGCGCTGTACCTGAGCCGCCTGTTCTGGCGCAGCACGCGCCGGCTCAACCTCACGCAGGACGAGCTGGGCCAGCTCGTGGGCCTGTCGCGCCAGACGGTCAACCGCGTGCTGCGCACGCTAGAAGGCATGGGCATCGTGTCGCTGGATTTCGGCAAGGTGGCCATCGTGGACGACGATGCGCTCAGCGCATACCTCGCCGCCACCGCAGCAGCATGAACGGACATGGGAAGCAGCATCAGGCCTTGTACCCTTACTGAACGCTCAGGCGCGTGGCCTTCAGGTCGGCATCGAAGATGAACTTGCGCGGCCAGGGCTGCCATTCCTGGCCCAGGCCGGCATGGTTGGGGTTGCCGGTGTGCACGAAGGCACGCACGCTGTCCATCATCACGCCCGAGAGCGCCAGCCGGCCCGGCTGGTTGGCCGTGCTGTTGGCCGCCTTGGCCAGCAGCGAGGGGCCGAAGTTGCCGAACACGAAGGGCAGGTCGAAACCATGGGCCGCACCGTACACGTCGTTCCAGGGCGCCGGCTGCTGGGCCCAGTTGAACTGGTAGCTCCAGACGTTGGACTGCTGGGTGCGCAGGGTGTTGAGCAGGCTGTCGCGGCTGGGCTCGATGAACACGCTGCCCAGGAGCTTCATGCGCGCGTTGTAGCCCGTGCCGGGTGCCGTGACCGGCAGGTAGGACGGATCGAAGATGTCCGCCGTGGTGAGCGTGGTGGCCGCGTCGGGATTGAAGGCCTGCGTCATCGCGAAGCGCTCGGCATCGCTGATCTTCATGCCCGGCTTGCCGCCCAGCAGCGCCAGGAAGGGCGCGAACAGCTTGGCTTCGTCGGCGGTGTAGCCCGAGAGCACCGGCACCTTGTGGTAGCGGCCGGCGGCCATCTCGGCGATCGGATCGGCGGGCAGCACCACGTTGTCGGGAATCGGGCCGGAGCCCGTGAGCCCCGCGCGCAGCACCGTCTGCAGCACCACGCGGCCATCCTTGCCGCGCAGGTAGCTGGCAGTCTGCGCAGGCGTCCAGCCGGCAACCACGGCCGCAGCGCCCATCGTGTCGGAAGCCAGGCCATCGGCCTGCACCAGGGCGGCGAGCAAGGCCGATGACTGGGCTGCGTACTTGGAAGCGGGGTTGAGCGTGGGGATGGAGCCGGCAGGCAGTTGCGTGGCCAGCGAGGTACCGCCACTGATCGGCAGGGCCTTGTGGAACAGGCCCGCGGCCTGGGGCGATGTGAGCAGCGCCAGCACGTTGCCGGCACCGGCCGACTGGCCCATCAGCGTGACGTTGCCCGCATTGCCACCGAAGTTGCCGATGTTGCGCTGGATGAAGGACAGCGCCTGCACGTTGTCGAGCAGCGCGTAGTTGCCGGTGTAGGCCTGCGTGCCGGTGTGCAGCTGCGGCATCTGGAAGAAGCCCAGCACGTCGAGCCGGTAGTTGGCCGTGACCACCACGGCATTGGCCGAGCGCGCCAGCGCCGCGCCGTCGTAGACCGGGTCGGCCGTGTAGCCCGAGATGGCGCTGCCGCCATGCAGGAACAACAGCACCGGCAGGTTGTCCTGCGTGGTCGCGGGGCGCCAGATGTTCAGCGTCAGGCAGTCCTCGTTGCCCACGGGCGTACCCAGGGTCTGGCCAATGCTGTCGTCGAAGCGGTTGTTGGCCCCGGGGCCGTACAGGCGGCCCATCTGCAGGCAGGCATTGCCAAAGCGCGTGGCATCGCGCTCGCCGCTCCAGGCCACGGGCGCCACCGGGGGCTGCCAGCGCAGCTCGCCCACGGGGGGCCGGGCGAAGGGGATGCCCTTCCACGCATAGGTGCCCGTGCCGGCGCTGGCATCCACGCCGCGCACCGTGCCGTACGCGGTCTCGCGCACCTCGGGCGGGGTGCTGGAACCACCGCCGCAGCCGGCGACCGCCAGCACGGAAAGAACTGCTCCCAGGCATTGGGCACGCCAGCGCACATCGACCATGTCTTGTCTCCTTCGGGGTTTTCTGGAATGGGTCGGGCCTCTGGCTCGGGTACAACCGGGAACAGGGCACAACCTCGACCGTGATTGTGGAAAGCAGCTGGCCATTCGTTACTATCGCAACCTTGCCAAAACACTGACTTCAGCGCACCACCGCGCGTAAACCCTGATCCCCTTCAGCCCCTGATTTCCACCCGATGAATCCCCGTACCAGTTCCGCCGCCTGGGTGCGCGGCACCACCGACATGATGGCCGCCGAGGGCCTGCCCGTGGCCGAGCTGTGCGCCGAGGCCGGCATCGACCTGGCGGCACTGCAGCAGCCGCATGCGCGCGTGGATGTGGACCGGATCAGCCAGCTGTGGGACCTGGCCGTGGCACGCTCCGGCAAGGTGGACCTGGGGCTGTGCCCGCAGCTCACCGCACGCTACGGCAACGTGGACGTGGTGGGCTATGCGCTGGCATCGGGGCCGAACCTGTTGGTGGGCTTTCAGCACCTCACGCGCCACATGGCCGTGATCTCCGACTGCACCGCATTCGCGCTGGAGCGCGAAGCGCGCGGCTACTGGTTCTCGATCGCGCACATCGGCGGCACGCGCCCGGTGCCGCGCCAGCGGGTCGAGTACGCGCTGCTCACCCTGTTCACGCTGTGCGGGTGGCTTACGCGCCGCGAGCTCACCCCCCTGGCCGTGGAACTGAGCACACCAGCGCCATCGCCCGGCAGCGAGGCCCGCTACGAGAAGGCTTTCGGCCTGCTGCCGCGCTTCGGCCAGCCGGCCAGCCGCATCCTGCTGGCCGAGGCCGACATGCTGGCCGACATCCCCACCCACAACCCGAGCCTGTGGGCCATGCACGAGCGGCTGGTGGAGACCGAGCTCGACCACCTGGGCCATTCGCTGGCGAGCACGCGCGTGCGCGCCGAGGTGGCGCGCATCCTGCACAAAGGGGAGCCGCGCCGCGACGACATCGCTGCGCGCCTGAACATGACCGACCGCACCCTGCAGCGCCGGCTGCAGGCCGAATCGGCCACCTACCAGCAGTTGCTCGACGACACGCGCCGCGAACTGGCGCGCCAGTACCTGGCCGACCCGCGCCGCAACCTCACCGAGGTGGCCGACCTGCTGGGCTTTGCCGACCAGAGCAACATGTTCCGCGCCTGCAAGCGCTGGTTCGGCATGCCGCCCGGGCAGTACCGGGCGCAGCTGCAGCATGGCGCCTGACAGCGCCCACCGGAGAGCGCTGCCAACGCTCAGGCGTCTTCGGGAATCAGCCCCTTGCTGTTGAACGCGATCTGGCCGTACATCAGCTCATAGACCAATTGCTTGATCTCGATCTGGTTGAACGGGTCGCCGTCCTTGAAGCTCACCTCCCACTCCCGCGTCCCCTCGTCGTTGAGCACCACGGAATCCGGACGCAGGCGCACGGCAAAAATGGGCAGCCGGGTGCCGGTGAGAGGATTGAGCGTGAGAAACATGACCCGGCCCCACACTGACTCGGCGCCATCGCTGCAGATCAGCAGGTAGGGCGACGACTCACCGGAGGGTGTGGTGATCACCACGTCCTGTCCCACATCGGCCACGAAGAAACCCACGTCCGGCAGGCCGCTGGCCTGCTTGAGCGAGGCAAGGAACCCCGTGTACGCCTGCCGGATTTCATGGCAGTCGCGCGCCCTGCGCAAGGCCGTCTGGCTGTTGGCGGGCATTTTTTCGGTGAACATGGGTCATCTCCAATAGGTCTGGAGACAGTGGCAGGTGCAGCCCGGAAGGTCAACACAATAACGACCATTGCGCATGGATCGCCTCACGCCACAGCCGAGCCCCCACCAAAGCCGAACCCCGAAGCTCAGCCCTTGTTTCCCGGCACCATCTGGATGGTGGCCAGCCCCACCTGCCGGCGCGGCACCAGCCAGTGCACCCACAGGCCGCGCAGCCAGGCCAGGGTGAAGGCCAGCGCGAGCACCAGCACACCCCAGTGCTGGGCCTGCCAGGCAATGTAGAACGCGAATGGCTGTGCCATCAGCCCGGCCAGGCAGGCCAGGCGGCGCGCCGGCTCATGGGCGGACTGGGACAGCCATGCGGCAACAGCGCCGCACAGTGCGATGGCGATCTGGTCGAGTGTCATGCCGGCATGCTCCGCGCAGCCGCTCAGGCCAGACGCACTTCGAAGTAGGCGCCATCGACCTCGCCCAGGCCCTGGTAGCCAGCCTCGCGGGCGGCGTTGGCGGCCTTGGTCCACTGGCCGGCCAGCGCCAGGTCCTCGGCGCTCACGTCGCTGCCGTCGGACTCCTGCAACTGCATCACGGCGCGCAGCGCGTCGGCCACCACGTCGGCGCCACCCAGCTTGCGCTCCAGCACCCGCAGGTACCGGCCCTCGGCCGCCATGCGCTCCCTGGGGGGCAGTTCAGGATAGTCGCGCAGGGCTACGGTACAGGTCGTTTCGATGGCTTCCATGCAAGGCTCCTTGTAGATACTGTAAAAATATACAGTATTTTCAAGAAAACCGCATGCGTCGTCGCTGTCGTGTGGCAAGCGCGCACTACCCACCCCCCGCCCGTTCAAGCAATTCTTGGCGCTGGGCGCCATCGCGCAGCAATGCGAGAGAGGGATGAAGGCGCGAAGCGCCTGCGGGGGTGCTTTACTTCAGGCCTCGACCATGGCCGCGCGGGCCACCTGGTTGCGCCCGGCCCGCTTGGCCTGGTACAGGGCCTCGTCGGCACTGCCATAGGCGGCATCGAAGCTGCTGCCCCGCTCCTGCCAGCTCACGCCGAAGCTGGCGGTCACGCGGCTGTGGTCCGGCAGCTGGAAATCATGGGCCGCAATGGCCCGGCGCATGCCCTCGGCCGCATGGGCCGCCGATTCGAGCGAGAGGCCGGGAAGCAGCGCAGTGAACTCCTCCCCGCCCACGCGCCCGATCTGGGCGATGGAAGGCGCCACGCCCTTGAGGCAGTCCACCACGCCGCAGATCACCGTGTCGCCGACCGGGTGGCCGAACGAATCGTTGACGCGTTTGAAGTGGTCGATGTCCAGGACGATCAGCGCCAGGCTGTCGCTGGCCAGGTAGCGGTTGGAGCGCTCGATGATGGCCGCGCGGTTGAGCACGCCCGTGAGCGGGTCGTGCGTGGCGCGGTACTCCAGCTGGCCGGTGAGGTCCTGCAGGCGCTGGTTGAGCTGGTTCATCTCCAGCTCGGCGCGGTCGCTGCGCCGCACCATGCGGCGCGTTTCGCGCAGCAGGCGCTCGTAGGAGGTCAGGAGTTCGCCCAGGGCGTGGCGGTGCGCGCTCGGCGGGCTGGCCGCGTCATCGAAGGCCAGGCGCGCCGCCTGCAAGGCGCGGCTTTCGGCATCGAACAGGTCAGGTGCGTCGGACATCGAAACCCGTCACGCCGATTTCACTGCGTGGTTGACGAACTGGATGGCCGTGAAGTCGTCCTTGAGCTCCTGGCCGAATTCGAAGATGGTGTCGTCCTCTTCGTCGTGGAACCAGTTGAGCACCACCTCGTTGCCCGCCTCGGCGGCATCGCTGAGCAGGCCGACCAGGTTGAACAGCATCTTCGTGCTGGAGCTGTTGAAGTACGCCAGGGCGATGCTGACGCTGATCTTCTTGTCGCTGCAGGCACCCAGGTAGGCCTCCAGCTGGCGCAGGATGTCGCCGTAGAACGCCGCAGCGTTCTCGGGGTACGACTCGCCACGCAGGCCGAGCGTGTTCTCGTCGAACTTGAAGTCCACTTCCGGCGAGCTGGGGGTGGGGGGAATGTAGAGGTTGTCCATCCGGGATTTCAGGGTGTGGGGCCAGGGGTTCTAGGCCCGAAAACAGAAGAAGGTCAGGTCGTCGCGGCGCTGGTGGCTGCCCTGCCAGGCCTGCAGCGCCTGCTGCATGGCGGCGTTCAGTTGCGCGGGGGTCTGCTCGCGCTGGGCCACGATCACCTCCTGGATGCGGCGCTTGCCGAAGGTGATGGCCTTGGGGCCGCCGACCTGGTCGATCAGGCCATCGGTGGTCACGAACACCAGGCTGCCGGGTGCCAGTGCCACGGTGCGTGTGGTCCAGGTGTAGTCGAACGCGCTGTCCACGTAGCCCACGCCCTTGCGCTCGCCGGCCACCACCTGCACGGCGTCGACACCGGGCTCCAGCACGAAGAGCGAGAGGTTGGCGCCGGCAAAGCGCAGCTCGCGCGTGGCGGGCTCGTACCAGAAGCAGGCGGCATCCATGCCGTCGTCCGACCCGGGGGTATCGTCCTGGCCGTCCATCTGGCCGAGCATCTGCTTGATGGAGCGGTTGACGCTGGACAGCAGCTGTGCCGGATCGCGCGGACCGAACTGCTCGATGGCCTTGCCCAGGGTGCTCGATGCGATCAGCGTCATGAAGGCGCCGGGCACGCCATGGCCGGTGCAGTCGGCCACGGTGGCGAACCAGCCGTCGGGCATGGCGGTGAACTGGTAGAAGTCGCCGCCCACCACGTCGCGCGGCTCCCAGACCAGGTCGGCATCGGCCTGTGCCTGCACCAGGGCATCGCGCGAAGCCCGCAGCATGGAGCGCTGGATCACGCTGGCGTACTCGATGCTGTGCATCACCTGGCGGTTGCGCGCGGCCTGCAGTTCGGCCACCACGCGCATCAGCTGCAGGCCGTGGCCGACGCCGACGAAAGATCCGTCGCGCGCAACGATGAAGCCGTCCGACAGCGCCTTCTCGCCATATTCCACGGTCTTGAAGGTCAGCTCCTCGATGCCCATGGCGGCATCGACGATCAGCGGCGCCTTGTCCATGAAGGCGATGCAGTTCTTGCGCCCGTAGATTTCCCAGCGGTAGGGCTTGCTCATCTCGGACATGAAGATGTCGCGGTTGATCAGCCCGATGGGGCGGCCCTTCTCGACGACCGGCAGGCTGATCAGGTCCTTGTGCTCGGAGAAGATCTCCATGACCTTTTCATTGGTCTCCTCGACCGCCATCCAGGGCACCTCGACACACATGTCCCCGGCGCTGGGCTGGCGAAATCGCGGACGGCAGTCTTGCAGATAGGCGGGGAGTTCGGACATGAGGAGGGCCGTCGCGGCAGGAAATGTCACCAGAGCTTACAAGTCACATATTGCGGTTGCGTGACAAATGGCCCCGCCAGGGACTGCCATGTCATTCACTGGGCGCCAGGCCCGGCACCAGGCGCCCATGCCCTGCCTGCCATCGCCCGGCCAGGGCCGGGGCGGGCGCCGCCTGCGCCGCCGTGCGCGGATCGCGGCGCACCAGTTGCTGCAGGTACTGCGTGAACGGCAGGGGCTTGGCAATGCCGAATCCCTGCACATAGTCCACGCCATAGGCGGCCAGCAGCGAGCGCTGGGCCGGCGTCTCGACGAATTCGGCGATGGTCGTGAGCCCCATCGTCCGCGCCACGTCGCAGATGGCCAGCACGACGCGCTGGTCGACCCGCGAGGACAGCACGTCGCGCACGAAGCTGCCATCGATCTTCACGAAATCGAGCGGCAGCGACTTGAGGTAGTCGAAGGTCGCCAGGCCGGTGCCGAAATCATCGAGCGAGGTGCGCGCCCCCATGGCGCGCAGGCTGGCCAGCAGGTCCACGGCGCGGCTGCGCTGCACGATGCCGGCGGTCTCCGTGACCTCGAAGCAGAACATCGCGGGGTCGAGCCCGCTGGCAGCCAGGCACTGGTCGATGTGGGCGAGCAGCCGCGGGTCCGACACCGACGAGCCCGACAGGTTGATCGCCACCTTGCCCAGGTCGCGGCGGGAGATGCCATGGGCCACGAGGGCCGCAAACACCTGCGTGATGACCCACCGGTCCACCTGCGGCATGAGGCCGTAGCGCTCGGCCAGCGGCAGGAATTCCCCCGGCAGGTGCGGCGATCCGCCGCCCGAGGACCAGCGCAGCAGCACCTCCACGCCCAGGTCGCCGTCGTGGTCGCCATGCGCCGACCGGATGGGCTGGCAGGCCAGCCACAGGCCGCTGGTCTCCGGGCTGCCGGCGGGCAGGCGCAGGGCGTCCTTGAGCGCCTCGATCTGGGACAGCTGGCCCCGGCGGATGCGCATCAGGTGGCCTGGCGCCAGGTCCATGCCCTGCGCATGCCGGTCGCTCAGCGCGGGGTCGCCATCCACCTCGCACAGCAGCATCAGCGCTGCCAGCACGTCGTCGCCCAGGGCCTGCCCCTCGTCCAGCGGCAGCAGCCCGAACGCTGCCTGGATGCGCACGCTGTGCTCGACAAAGACATAGCGGCGCCCGTCCAGCGCGGTGCGCAGCTGCAGCAGCCGTGCATGCACGTCGCCGGCCGCCACCGGCACGGCCACCACGAAGAACCCATCGCGCGGCCGGGCATAGAGACAGCCGCGGCCCAACTGGTTGCGCAGGTAGATGGACACGTCCTGCTCGATCTCGCGCGTGGGGCCCAGGCCGATCAGATCCACCACATGCTCCAGGTTGTGCAGGCTCATGCCGATCAGGTGGACGGGGCCCGGCCCTGCCGCCTTGAGGGCCTTGAGCAGGCCGCGCTCGTTGAGAAAACCCGTCAGGCCATCGTTGCTGGCGGCCTCGTGCAGGCTGCGCTCCATCTGCCGGCGATGCTCCATCGTGGCCGAGGCGAAGAAGCTGAGCGCCGCCAGGCAGACCATGAGCACGGCCTGGTCGAGCACCATCAGGTAAGGGCTGTGGCCTGCCGGCAAGGGGGGCGTGAAGGCCAGCAGGGTCAGCGCCGAGAGCGCCGTGGCCAGGTGCACGAACAGCGGGCTGCCGCGGTAGGCGGCCCAGGCCACCAGCAGGAAGACGACGTAACGCACGGATGGACCGATGCCCGCCCCCACCACCGAAGAGCCCCATTGCGCCATGGCCATGACAAGCACCAGGCCTGCCAGGCAGAAGGTCTGCCACCGCGCCCACTGCAAGGGGCCGGCCCGCCAGCCGCCATCGAGCGCGTGGGCCGCCATCTCGGTGAGCCGCGTGAACAGCAGGATGCCGAACACCTCGGACATGCCCATGACACCCGCCACGCGCAGGACGCCGCCCGGCGGCCCGCCCGGAGCGAGCAGGAACTGCCAGCTGCCCAGCGCCGTGAGGACCGCCGCACCCGGCAGCACGGTCAGGGCATGGAAGCGGATGGCCGTGGCAACCGGGTTGCGCCCCGCCTCATGGCGCCGGTCCCGCTGCATCAGCCACCACACCAGGCCGACGGCAGCCACCAAGGCCACCACGCCGATCAGCGACTGCAGCACGGGGATGCTGTGCAGGGCATGCCACAGAGCCACGGCCGCGCCCAGGAACCACAGCATGCGCAGCCCATAGGCCAGCACCAGCCCGATGGCGATGCCGTCGGCCGGCCAGACGAGGCTCATGTCCAGGCTGCCGAAGGCATAGGCCTGCGAGGCCTGGGCCACCACCATCCACAGCAATGCGCCCGCCAGACCGCGTCGGTGGTCGAAAGGCAGCGGGCCGGTTGCGGGAACAGGTGTCGAGGGCATAGGGGTTGCAGGATAAGGCAACCCGCGAGTTGCCCGGCGGCGGGCGCAGCAGGGACGCCGTGGCGCCCCGAGCCTCACCTTCGCATGGCAATGTGACAGGAATGAGGCATGCTGTGGCTTTCCGCCCGCAGACCGGCCAGGGCAAGGCCGATCCAGGGGCATTCGCTGACAGGCCGCGCCGGCGTCCTGCGCTACGCTGGCCACGCCCTTGCCACTCCCACCTTCGCCCATGCTCCCTGCCCTTGCCCCGCACCGCCATCCGCCCGGCTACCGCGCTCCGGCCCTGTCCACGGTGCTTGCGGCGCTGGCCGCCCTGGCAGCAGCACCCGCCATGGCGCAGCCCCGAGAAGGGGGCACGCTGGCCCCTGTCGAGGTGCAGGGCAACGCCGAGGCCCAGCGACGCTTCGACAGCGCGGCCAGCCACACCAGCGTGCCGGTGGACGGTTTCACGGCCGCAACGCCGCTGGTCCACCTGTCCGAACTGCTGGTCGGCCAGGCCGGCGTGGTGGCACTGGACCGGCAGAACCATGCGCAGGACCTGCAGATCGCGGTGCGCGGCTTCGGCGCGCGCTCCACCTTCGGCGTGCGCGGGGTGCGCATCCTGGTGGACGGCATCCCCGCCACCATGCCCGATGGCCAGGGCCAGGCGGCCACGGCGCAGCTGCAGTCGGCCGCCCAGGTCGAGGTGCTGCGCGGCCCGCTGGCGCAGCTCTATGGCAATGCCGCCGGCGGCGTGCTGCAGGTGAGCACCCGCGACCCGCGCGCGGGCGGCGGGGCCCAGGCCTCGGTGGCTGCAGGCTCATTCGGCCAGCGGCTGGCCGGTGCCTCGTTCGACTTCGGCGACCGCGCGCTCTCAGGCCTGCTGGACGTCTCGCGCTTCGAGACCGATGGCTGGCGCGACCACAGCGCCGCACGGCGCACCCACCTCAACGGCAAGCTCGTGGCCCGCCCCGATGCGGACACGAAGATCACCGCCCTGCTCAACCTCTACCACCAGCCCGACGCACAGGACCCGCTGGGCCTGACGCGCGCGCAGTTCCACGCCAACCCGCGCCAGGCACCCGAGGTGGCCGACATCTTCGGCACACGCAAGTCGGTGGCGCAGAACCAGTGGGGCCTGGTGCTGGAGCGGCAACTGGGCGCCGCCGACAGCGTGCGCGCCCGCGCCTACGGCGGCAGGCGCTCGCTCACCCAGTACCTGTCGTTCAGCGGTGCGGCCGAAAACAGCGCCGGCGGCGTGGTCGACCTGGACCGCGACTACCACGGCCTGGGCCTGGCCTGGACGCACAGCGCGAAGATGCCCTCGGGCCTGCCGCTCACCTGGACCCTGGGCGTGGATGCCGACCGGCTCTCCGAGCAGCGCCAGGGCTTCGTCAACCAGAACGGCGAGGCCGGCGCACTGCGCCGCAACGAGCGCGACCGTGCCGGCAACACCGACGTCTTCGCCCAGGTGGACGCCTGGCTCGCGCCCACCTGGCGCGCCGTGGCAGGCGTGCGCGCCAGCCGTGTGGACATGCGCGTGAGCGACCACTTCATCACCCCCACCAACCCCGACGACAGCGGTGCGCGCCGCTGGCGCCAGACCAGCCCGGTGCTGGGCCTGGTGTGGAGCGCCGGCGACCAGCTCAACCTGTATGCCAACGTGGGCCGCGGCTTCGAGACCCCGACCCTGGCCGAGATGGCCTACAGCCGGGACAACACCGGGCCCAACTTCGGTCTGGTGGCCTCGCGCAGCCGCCAGATGGAGATCGGTGCCAAGTGGCAGGGGGCCGTGCACCAGGTGCAGGCTGCCTGGTTCGACGCGCGCAGCCGCAGCGAGATCGTGCCCGCCGCCACGGTGAACGGCCGCACGGTCTTCCAGAACGCCGACAACGTGCGCCGCCGCGGGCTGGAGCTGGCCTGGAGCGCGCAGGCCGGCGCCTGGAAGCCGCGCGCAGCCTACACCTGGCTCGACGCCTTCTTCGGGGATGCCTACGCGGGTGCCGGGGGCGCCCGGGTGGCCGCAGGCAACCGCCTGCCCGGCACGGCGCGCCACGTGGCGCAGCTGGCGCTGGACCATGCGCCGAGCGCCGCATGGCAACTGGGCGCCACGCTCGATGTGTCCGGCAAGGTGTTTGCCAACGACGTGAACAGCGAAGCGGCCCCCGGCTTTGCCGTGGTGGGCCTGCGCGCCGGGTACACATTCGGCGACGCCACTGCCAGCACGCGCTGGCAGGCCTGGGCCCGTCTCGACAACCTGCTGGACCGGCGCTACGCGGGCTCGCTGATCGTGAACGACGGCAACGGCCGCTTCTTCGAGCCTGCCGCGGGCCGGCGCATCATGGTCGGACTCAGGGCCCAGTTCCTCTGAGTGCCTCTGACCGGCGCGGCCACCCAGCCCTCTTCCGGCGCTAGACCGCTGGAGAAAAAACAGCGGGCGCGTCCTGCATGCCCTGGCGCCAGGTCTTCACGTCGGCAAACTCGCGTGTGCAGCCCGTGCACAGGAGCCGCTCGGTGGCGCGCAGCACGCCCTGGGTGTCGCGTGCCACTACGCGGCGGTAGCTGGTCGCTCCGCAGAAGCCACAGGAATTCGCGGGGGAGTATTTTTGGGATTGCATTACTGATTGCTTATACAGCAGTGGCCTGCCACACCCCTTGGCAAGGGCAATGGCCTTCTTCGGCGACGCGATGCTTGCGCGACGTTTGACAAAAAATAGCGACAGAAGATGCCATCTTGCTGCGGCTTTTCGATGTATTGCCTCCAGGACCGCTTTTCCGGCCCGCATTTCATGTAACAGCTGCAACGCCGGGGCCCCGCTTTTCGGGATCCTGGCCCATATGAACGAAAATACGCGGTTTTGCCCACGGGGACCCGTTTCCCGGATGCCTGCCTCCCATGAGGGCTGCAGGCGAAGTGAATGGCTACCCCCGGGATGTATCTGCACCAACGAATCGATAGCTCACGCCTCGTCGTCCTGCTCGCGCAATGGACGCGGGCAGAGCGTGCCCCGGCACAGCAGGACGTGGCGGAACAGCTGGGCCAGTGGCTGAGTGTGGTGGATGCAGTCGAGCTCAATGGCTCGCTACGGTCGATCGAGGCCCATATGGCCCCGTCCGCCGCGGGAGACGAGTCGGCCATCGATGCGCAGGCCCTGGAGGACCTGCTACACAAGACCAAGGCCGACCTGACGCGACTGGCAACAGCCCCTGCCCGGTCGGCCCGGCCGCTGCGCGAGCGTGCCGACAACACCCCCGTCGAGCAGCCCGACCCGCAGGTCCAGGCCGATTTCGCAGCCCATGGGCCGCGCTATGCGGAGCAGCAAAAGCAGCTGGACGCCCGCCTGGGCGCCCTGCGCACCCAGGTGCGCGCCGCCCTGCTCAAAGGCCCAGCGCCCCTGCGGCAACTGGCGGCGCTGGACGGGGTGATGGAGCAGATGCTGGGCGTGCGCGAGCAGCGCCTGTGGGCATCGCTGCCCGGCCACCTGGAGCGGCGCTTCGTGCAGTTGCGCAAGGCGCACCAGGCCCGGGTGCAGGCCTCGGGCCAGGCCGACGACCCGCTGCGCTGGCGCCAGGCCGGCGGCTGGCTTGCCGGTTTCGAGCAGGACCTGCAGGCCCTGCTGCTGGCCGAGATGCAGGTGCGCATGCAACCGATCATGGGGCTGCTGGAGGCAGCCCGCAACGAGAACAGAAGAACAGGTAATCAGGAATGAACAAGAGTGTGATGGCCGGCGTGTTTGCAGCCGGCCTGGCGGTCGCCGGTTGGGTGGCCTGGGGTTTCGTGGGCACCAGCCCACTGGCGCTGGCCATGACGGCCGTGATCGCGGCGGTCTACCTGCTGGGCGCCTACGAGCTGCAGCAGTTCCGCTCGGCCACCGGCGCCCTGGCCCGCGCGCTGGCCGATGTCCCGGTCGAGCCGCAGGCGGACCTCGCCGCTTGGCTGGAGCGCCTGCCCCCGGCCCTGCGCCACCCCGTGCGCCAGCGCATCGAGGGCGAGCGCGTGGCGCTGCCCGGCCCGGCCCTGGCACCCTACCTGGTGGGCCTGCTGGTCATGCTGGGCATGCTGGGCACCTTCCTCGGGATGGTGGTCACCTTCCAGGGCGCGGTGTTCGCGCTGGAAGCCTCGTCCAACCTCGACGCCATCCGCGCGGCGCTGGCCGCGCCCATCAAGGGTTTGGGCCTGGCGTTCGGCACCTCGGTGGCCGGCGTGGCCACCTCGGCCATGCTGGGCCTGATGTCCGCCCTGGCCCGGCGCGAGCGCCTGCAGGTGCTGCGCCTGCTCGACACCCGCATCGCCACCCTGCTGCGCCCCTTCTCGGCGGCGCACAAGCGCGATGGGATGTTTGCCGCCCTGCAGACCCAGGCCCAGGCCATGCCGCTGATTGCCGAGCGCCTGCAGAACCTGATGGAAGGCCTGGAGCGCCGCCACGGGCAGCTCAACGAGCAACTGGTCAGCCACCAGCAGGGCTTTCACCGCGAAGCCGCGACCGCCTACACCGCGCTGGCCAGCACCGTGGGCGCATCGCTGCAGGACAGCCTGGCCGCCAGCGCCCGCCAGGCCGGGGACAGCATCCGCCCGGTGGTCGAACAGGCCATGGCCGCTCTGGCGCAGGAGGCCGAGCGCTCGCACCTGCGCCTGCGCGAGGCCACCGATGCGCAGCTGCAGGCCCTGTCCGCCCAATGGGAGGGCACGGCCCGCCAGGTGGCCGCCACCTGGACCGACGCACTGCACAGCCAGCGCGAGACCCAGGGCCACCTGGTCACACAGCTCGACGGCGCGCTGCAGACCGTGGCGCAAGGCTTCGAGCAGCGCACGGGTGCGCTGCTGGGCTCGCTCAGGGAAACCGTGGACCACTCCCACGCCGCCCAGGCCGCGGCCGACCAGCAACGGCTGGAAGGCTGGAACCGCTCCATGGAGGGCACGGCCAGCGCCCTCACCGCCGAATGGCAGCGCGCAGGCGAGCGGACCGCAGCACAGCAACGCGAGGTGGGCCTGGCACTGGCCGGTGCTGCCGCACAACTCGACCAGACGCTGCAAGCCGCCAGCCAGGCTTTCGACCAGCGCGCGGGCAGCCTGCTCGCCTCGCTGCAGGACACGGTCGCCCAGTCCCATGCGTCCCAGGCCCAGGCCGACCAGCAGCGGCTTGAAGGCTGGAACCGCTCCATGGAAGGCATGGCCGGCACGCTGGCTGACGAATGGCAACGCGCCGGCGCCCAGACGGCAGAGCAGCAACGTGCCGCAGGCCAGGCCCTGGAAGGCGCCGCCACGCAGCTCGAGCGCGCACTGCAGGCCGCCACGCAGTCCTTCGAGCAGCGCGCCAGCGCCCTGCTGGCATCGCTGCAGGACACCGTGGCGCAGTCGCATGCGGCACAGGTACAGACCGACCAGCAGCGCCTCGAAGGCTGGAACCGCTCCATGGAAGGCATGGCCGGCACTCTGGTTGCCGAATGGCAGCGCGCAGGCACGCATACGGTGGAGCAGCAGCGCGCCGTGGGCCAGGCCCTGGAGGGCGCCGCCACGCAACTCGACCGCGCACTGCAGGCGGCCACGCAGTCCTTCGAGCAACGCGCCAGCGCCCTGCTGGCCTCGCTGCAGGACACCGTGGCGCAATCGCACACGGCCCAGGTGCAGGCCGACCAGCAGCGCCTGGAGACCTGGAGCCGCTCCATGGAGGGCATGGCCGGCGCCGTCACGGCCGAGCTGCAGCGCGCAGGCGCCCAGGCCGCCGAACAGCAGCAAGGCCTGTACCGCACGCTGGAAGGCACGGCGACCCAACTCACCGAACGCATGTCCGGTCAGGTGGAGCAGACCCTGGGCAGCAGCGCCCGCCTGATGGAGCAGTCCGATGCGCTGCTGCGCACGCGCGTCGAGGCCGAAGCCCGCTGGGAAGAGGCCCAGGGCGAGCGCATGGACAGCCTCACCGCCGTGTGGCGCACCGAGCTCGCAGCCCTGCGCGATGACGAGGCCGCGCGCGGCCAGGCAGCCGTGGAGCGGCTCGATGCGCTGCAGGCCGCCGTGGCCGGACACCTGGCCACGCTGGGCTCGGCGCTCGAGGCGCCCCTCACGCGCCTGCTGCAGACGGCATCCGACGTGCCGCAGGCCGCGGCCGAGGTGATCACCCAGCTGCGCCAGGAGATGACTCGCTTGGGCGAGCGCGACAACCTCGCGCTGGAAGAACGCACGGCCATGATGGAGCAGCTCGCCACGCTGCTGCATTCCGTCAATGAGGCCGCCGTGCAGCAGCGCGCCGCCATCGAATCGCTGGTCGGTTCGGCCGCCCAGGTGCTCGAGCAGGCGGGCCAGCAGTTCAGTGAGGCCCTGGGCACGCAAGCCGGCAAGGTGGACGAGGTGGCCGTGCACGTGGCGGCCAGCGCCGTGGAACTGGCCAGCCTGGGTGAGTCGTTCAGCCACGGCGTGGGCTTGTTCACCGCCAGCAACGACAAGCTGCTGCAGGGCCTGCAGGGCATCGAAAGCGCCATCGGCCAGTCCCTGGGCCGCAGCGACGAGCAACTGGCCTACTACGTGGCCCAGGCGCGCGAGGTGATCGACCTGAGCATCTCCTCGCAGCAGGGCATCGTCGAAGACCTGCGCCGCCTGCACGGGCAGGCTGCGGCCACCGCATCGGCCCAGGGAGTGGCCGCATGACGGGGATGGGTTTTGACGACACCCTGGACGACGCCACCGAGCAGACTGCCCCGGTCTGGGCCGTGTTCGGCGACCTGATGGCCGGCCTGCTGGGCGCCTTCGTGCTGATCCTGGTGGGCGTGCTGGTGGTGCAGATCGACCTGGTGAGCAGCCTCAAGCAGGAGGTGGAAAAACGCCAGGCGGAAGAGCAGCGCCGCATGGCGCTGGAAAAGGCCCTGGCCATCCCCCTGGCCAGCGGCCGCGTGACGGTGAGCAACGGCCGCATCGGCATCAGCGGCAGCGTGCTGTTCGCCACGGGATCGGCCGAGCTGCGGCCCGAGGGGCGCCAGTTGCTGACCACCCTGGTGCAGCCCCTGCTGGTGTACCTGCGCGAGCGCGACGAGATGCTGATGGTCAGCGGCTTCACCGACAACACCTTGCTGCGCAGCGGCGGCAGCCAGCGCTTTGCCGACAACCTGGAACTATCGGCCCAGCGCGCGCTGACCGTGACCCGTGCACTGGCCGAAGAAGGCATGCCTTCGTCCCAGGTGTTTGCCGCAGCCTTCGGCGCCGAGCAGCCCGTGGCCGACAACGCCGACGAAAAGGGCCGCGCGCAGAACCGCCGCGTGGAAATGGCCCCGGTGCCCAGGGCATCCAAGCCCAAACCGCCATGAGCGAGCCCACGCTGGAGTCCTTGAAGGCGGATGGCAGCGACGGCCATGATCCCGCGCGTTTCCAGTACCTGGAGGCTCTGGCGCGGCGCATGCAGGCACAACCGCTCGCCGTGCAGGCCTTGCTGCAGCAGCGGCTGCAGGCCGCCGTGGTCGACTACGCCGCGCGGGCCGGTGCTGCCACCCCATCGCCAGCACCGCCCTTGCGCGCCACCTGTGCAACGGACTCGCCTCTGGCCCTGCTCAACCGCAATCTGGCTGCACGCGCGCAGGCCGAGGCCGACCACGTGCGTACCAGCGAAAGCACCAGCACATCGGAAATGAAGAGCGTGCGCCAGTTCAGCGAGGTCTGGTCCAAGATCTCCGCCGACCAGCAGGTCACGCAGGCACTGCACAAGGCGCCCGAAAACGCAGGCCCCCTCAACTCGCACAAGCTCATGCTGCGCTCGCTGGGCCTCATGCGCGGGCTCTCGCCAGACTACATGCGCAGGTTCATGGCGCAGATGGATTCACTGCTTTGGCTGGAGCAGACGAATGCCGATCTGGCGCGCCCGGCGCCCAGGGCGCCACGCCCGAACCGCACCAGGCGGCAGATCGAGCGATAGGCAAGCACCCACTGCGGCTACCATGCCAGGCATGCACCCGCCAACGCCTGGGGACGTCCCGCCACCTCATCGCCAGGCACTGCGCGCCATTGCCGCCTTCGAGGCCCTCAAGGGATTTGCAGCCCTGGCGGCCAGCCTGGGCTTCGTGGGGCTGCTGCCCCACGACCTGCACCACATCGTGGCCTCGTTGATCGGGCATATCGGCCTCGCGCCAGGCGACCGCTATCCGGCCATGGTTCTCACCGACATCGATCACCTGATGGGCACCAATCTCAAGCCCTTGCTGCTTGCCGCCGCAGCCTATGTGCTGGTGCGCTTCGCCGAGGCCTACGGACTGTGGCAGGACCGGTGGTGGGGCGAATGGCTGGGCGCGCTGTCCGGAGCGCTGTACATCCCGTTCGAGCTATGGCACTTCGCGCACCGGCCGAGCGTGGCATCGGCTGCTGTGGCGCTGGCCAACATGGCCATCGTGGGATTCCTCGGGCAGCAGCTGTGGCGGCGCCGGCGTCAAAGTCCATGAATGCGCACCACGGTGCGCAATCCTGCAGGCATTGGCCAAGAAAAAAGGCGCTCATCCGGTCAGGATGAGCGCCTTTGGTCGTTAGGTGGTGGAGCTGGCGGGAATTGAACCCGCGTCCGCAAGCCTTCACCAGGCAGATCTACATGTTTAGCGGTCTGATTTGGATCTCGCCGCCTGTGTCGCGCAGTCGCACGCTACACCGGCCGCCAGCACCCTTGAATCTCGCCCCAACCCAAGGTACCCGGATTGGAGCCAGCCCATGTAATTATCCTTGCAGCCGGGAGGCGCTGATTGCTCAGAACCCCCTTGCCCAGCCCATCGGCCAACTGTTGCAAGGCTCACTGGCAATTAAGCAGCGAGTGCGAAACGTTCGTCGTTTGCAGTTAGTTTGTTAAATCGAGATTTACGAGCGTGAATCAAGCTCGACATGCACCACACTGACTCCGAACCCACGTCGAAACCAGGACAGCCCCAGACTTCCTATTTTAGGCCTGTCCCAGCAGTTGCAAGAGCTCAAAGGGAGATTTAATTGCAGCGTGCGCTCCCCAGGCATGCGGGGCCTGGGCCGAGCCCAGGTAGCCGTAGGTGGCGGCCACGGTGCCCATGCCGGCGGCCAGGCCGGCCACGATATCGCGCTCGTCGTCACCCACGTAGATGCACTGGCTGGCGTCGATTTTCAAGCGCGCAGCCGCCTCCAGCAGCGGCGCCGGGTGCGGCTTGGCATGCGGCGTGGTGTCGCCGCTGACCACAGCGCCCGCGCTGGCGAACAGCGGCATGGCGCGCGTGAGCGGGTCGGTGAAGCGCATGGCCTTGTTGGTCACCACACCCCAGGCCAGGCCCCGGGCCTGCAGCGCCTCGACCAGTGCCGGCACGCCCTCGAACACCTCGGTGAGCACCGTCATGCGCGCTTCGTAGTTGGCAAAGAACTCCTCGCGCAAGGCGGCGAACTCCGCGTCCTCGGGCTTGAGGCCGAAGGCCTCGCCCAGCATGCCGCGCGCACCGGCGCCGGCCATGGGGCGGTAGCGCGCCAAAGGCAGGGACTCCATACCCCGGTCGGTGCGCATCTTGTCGGCGGCAGCGGCCAGATCAGGAGCGCTGTCGATCAGGGTCCCGTCCAGGTCGAACAGGACGGCGCGGATGTTGTGGAATACAGGATTCAGGGCGGGTGTCGTCACGGAAACGGATCTCTCAGGTCAAATCAGGCCGCGCGCTGCGTTGCGAACATGTAGTTCACGCTGGTGTCGTTGCTCAGCCAATAGCGCTTGGTCAGCGGGTTGTATTCCAGCCCCCGGGTCTGCAGCACATCGAGACCCGCGCTGCGGCAGTGCGATGCCAGCTCGCTCGGGCGGATCATCTTGGCGTATTCGTGCGTGCCGCGCGGCAGCATGTTGAGCACGTACTCCGCCCCCACGATGGCCAGCATGAAGGCCTTGGCATTGCGGTGGATGGTGGAGAAGAACACCCAGCCGCCGGGCTTGACGAGTTCGGAGCAGGCCTTGACGACGGAGGCCGGGTCGGGTACGTGCTCGAGCATCTCCATGCAGGTCACCACATCGAAGCTGGCGGGCTGCTCGGCTGCAAGCGCCTCCACGCTGATCTCGCGGTACTGCACCCCTTTGGTGCCGGCCTCGAGCGCATGCAACTGCGCCACGCGCAGCGCCTTGGTGGCCAGGTCGATGCCGGTCACGTCGGCCCCCTTGCGCGCCATGGAATCGGCCAGGATGCCACCGCCGCAGCCCACGTCGAGCACCCGCTTGCCGCCCAGGCCGCTCAGGGCGTGGATCCAGTCCAGCCGCAGCGGGTTGATCTGGTGCAGCGGGCGGAACTCGCTGTCCCGATCCCACCAGCGGTGGGCCAGCGCGGAAAACTTGGCCAGCTCGGCCGGGTCGGCGTTGACAGGGGGGATGGTGGTCGTTTCTTCGCTCATGGTGTGCATTGTCAACGATGCTGCATGCCCATCAGAAAGCCGCACCCCTGGCAGTCCGTCCCAGGGAATGCTTTTGCTGCCATATATATAGGGGCATGCACGGGTTGCACGCGGGGCACGGCAATTTGTAACAGTACAGAATCCGGAAAGGTCTGGACGAAAAAAAGCCCCGTTGCCGGGGCTTTCTCGGTGCGAACCAATCGAGAGATTAGTTAGCGCGGGTGCCAACCACTTCGATTTCCACGCGGCGGTTCTTGGCGCGGCCTTCAGCGGTCTTGTTGTCAGCCACTGGTTGCTTTTCGCCCTTGCCTTCGGTGTACACGCGGTTCTTTTCGATGCCCTTGGACACCAGGTAAGCCTTGACGGCTTCGGAACGGCGGACCGACAGCTTCTGGTTGTAAGCATCGGAACCCACGGAGTCGGTGTGACCCACGGCGATGATGACTTCCAGGTTGATGCCCTTGACCTTGGAGACCAGGTCGTCCAGCTTGGCCTTGCCTTCTGCCTTCAGCACCGACTTGTCGAAGTCGAAGAATGCGTCGGCAGCGTAGGTCACCTTGCTGGCCATCACTGGCTGCTGAGGTGGAGGAGGAGTGGTAGTGGTGGGAGGCGTCGTTGGAGCCGTAGGCGTTGGAGCAACAGCAGTGGGAGCGGCTGGAGCCACGATAGCGCCATCGCAGCCTGGAGCGGCAGTAGCCGGCGTCCAGTTGGCATTGCGCCAGCAGTATTCGTTGGTGCCGTTCTTCCAGACCAGTTGGCCAGAAGCATCTCTCCAGTTGTCAACGGTTTGGGCGCCAGCGGCGGTTGCGAGCGCTGCAGAGGCAAACAACATCGCCACTTTGTTCAGTTTCTTCATGGTTCTCCTCTTGGGGAAAAAGCCGCAGCCGCGCTGCGAATCAGGACGCTTGAGGTGACCATCACCCAAAGCGTTCAAACGATTGTGCCATACGTAACAGGGCAAAAGCGCCCGCACCGCATTGGGGCCCGTAGGACAAAACCGTAATTGCGGCGATATGTTGCGAGAGCGCGACACGCTTTCCCCTCTAAAATGATTCTCCTTCGCCGTCACCGCCGCCCTATGACCCAGTTTGCCAAAGAAACCCTGCCCATCAGCCTCGAAGAGGAGATGCGGCGCAGTTACCTCGACTACGCGATGAGCGTGATCGTGGGCCGGGCGCTGCCCGACGCGCGCGATGGCTTGAAGCCCGTGCACCGGCGCGTGCTGTTCGCCATGCACGAGCTCAACAACGACTGGAACCGGCCCTACAAGAAGTCCGCGCGTATCGTCGGCGACGTGATCGGCAAGTACCACCCGCATGGCGATTCGGCGGTGTACGACACCATCGTACGCATGGCGCAGGACTTCTCCTTGCGCCACATGCTGGTGGACGGCCAGGGCAATTTCGGATCGGTGGATGGTGACAACGCGGCCGCAATGCGGTACACGGAAATCCGCCTGGCGAAGATCGCGCACGAAATGCTCGGCGACATCGACAAGGAAACCGTCGACTTCGGCCCCAACTACGACGGCAGCGAAAAAGAGCCACTGGTCCTGCCCAGCAAGCTGCCCAACCTGCTGGTCAACGGCTCGGCCGGCATCGCGGTGGGCATGGCCACCAACATCCCGCCGCACAACCTCAACGAAGTGGTCGATGGCTGCCTGCACATGCTGCGCAACCCCGATGCCACGGTCGACGAGCTGATGGAGATCATCCCCGCGCCCGACTTCCCCACGGCCGGCATCATCTACGGCATCAATGGCGTGAAGGACGGCTACCGCACGGGCCGCGGCAAGGTTGTGATGCGCGCCAAGTGCCACTTCGAGGACATCGACCGCGGCCAGCGCCAGGCCATCATCGTCGACGAGCTGCCCTACCAGGTCAACAAGAAGACGCTGCAGGAGCGCATGGCCGAGCTGGTGCACGAAAAGAAGATCGAGGGCATCAGCCACATCCAGGACGAGTCCGACAAGTCGGGCATGCGCCTGGTGATCGAGCTCAAGCGCGGTGAAGTGCCCGAGGTGGTGCTCAACAACCTGTACAAGCAGACGCAGTTGCAGGACACCTTCGGCATGAACATGGTGGCGCTGATCGACGGCCAGCCCCGCCTGTGCAACCTGCGCGACCTGATCAGCGTCTTTCTGCAGCACCGCCGCGAAGTGGTCACGCGCCGCACGGTGTTCGAGCTGCGCAAGGCACGCGACCGCGGCCACGTGCTCGAAGGCCTGGCCGTGGCCCTGGCCAACATCGACGACTTCATCGCCATCATCCGCAACGCCCCCACCCCGCCGGTGGCCAAGGCCGAGCTGATGGCCCGCCCCTGGGACAGCAAGCTGGTGCGCGAGATGCTCACCCGCACGCGCGCCGATGGCGGCGTGGTCAGCGCCGACGACTACCGCCCCGACGGCCTGGAAAAGGAATTCGGCATGGGCCAGGACGGCCTGTACCGCCTGTCGGAAACGCAGGCCCAGGAAATCCTGCAGATGCGCCTGCAACGCCTCACGGGCCTGGAGCAGGACAAGATCGTCGCCGAGTACAAGGAAGTCATGTCGGTCATCGAAGACCTGCTGGACATCCTGGCCAAGCCCGAGCGCGTCTCCACCATCATTGGCGAAGAACTCACCTCCATCAAGACCGAGTTCGGCCAGAGCAAGCTGGGCGCACGCCGCAGCATCGTCGAGTACAGCGCGCAGGATCTGTCCACCGAGGACCTGATCACCCCCACCGACATGGTGGTGACGCTCAGCCACACCGGCTACATCAAGAGCCAGCCGCTGTCCGAATACCGCTCGCAAAAGCGCGGCGGACGCGGCAAGCAGGCCACGGCGACCAAGGAAGACGACTGGATCGACCAGCTCTTCATCGCCAACACGCACGACTACATCCTGTGCTTCTCCAACCGCGGCCGGCTGTACTGGCTCAAGGTCTGGGAAGTGCCGGCAGGCTCGCGCGGCTCGCGCGGTCGCCCCATCGTCAACATGTTCCCGCTGCAGGAGGGCGAGAAGATCAACGTGGTGCTGGCGCTCACCGGCGACATGCGCACCTTCCCGGCCGACCGCTACGTGTTCATGGCAACCAGCATGGGCACCGTGAAGAAGACCGCGCTCGACGAGTTCAGCAACCCGCGCAAGGGCGGCATCATCGCCGTCAACCTCGATGACGGCGACTATCTGATCGGCGCCGCCCTGACCGACGGCCAGCACGACGTGATGCTGTTCAGCGATGGCGGCAAGGCCGTGCGCTTCGACGAGAACGACGTGCGCCCCCTGGGCCGCCAGGCCCGCGGCGTGCGCGGCATGACGCTGGAAGACGGCCAGAGCGTGATCGCCATGCTGGTGGCCGAGGACGAGACACAAAGCGTGCTCACCGCCACCGAGAACGGCTACGGCAAGCGCACCAGCATCGTCGAGTACACGCGCCACGGCCGCGGCACCAAGGGCATGATCGCCATCCAGCAGAGCGAGCGCAACGGCAAGGTCGTGGCCGCCACGCTGGTGCATGCCGATGACGAGATCATGCTCATCACCGACAAGGGCGTGCTGGTGCGCACCCGCGTTTCCGAGATCCGCGAGCTGGGCCGCGCCACGCAGGGCGTGACGCTGATCGCGCTGGACGAAGGCTCCAAGCTCAGCGGCCTGCAGCGCATCGTCGAGAACGATGCCAACGTGGTCGAGGGCGAAGGCGGCGCATCGGATCCCGGCAGCGATGCCGCACCGGACACCGACAGCCCCTCCGAGTCCTGACGGACTGCATGTGCGCGGCAGCACCCCGGGGCACACCGGGTGCTGCACGCCATGCGCCTTCGGGCAGCATGAAGCAATGCGGGCCAGCGCAGCGCAAGCCGCCAGCCCACCGAGACAGCCATCCATTTTCCGTTTTGCCTGACATGAACCGCCCCTACAACTTCTCCGCCGGTCCCGCCGCCATTCCCGCCGAAGTGCTGCAACAGGCCGCTTCCGAAATGCTGGACTGGCACGGCAGCGGCATGGGCGTGATGGAGATGAGCCACCGGGGCAAGGAATTCCTGTCCATCTACCAGCAGGCCGAGGCCGACCTGCGCACGCTGCTGGCCGTGCCCGCGAACTTCAAGATCCTGTTCATGCAGGGCGGCGGCCTGGCCGAGAACGCCATCGTGCCGCTGAACCTCTCGCGCGCCGCTGCGGTGGACTTCGTGGTCACCGGCAGCTGGAGCCAGAAGTCGCAAAAGGAGGCCCGCAAGTACGCCTCCGAGGTCAACATCGCCGCCAGCAGCCAGGACAGCGACTTCACCACCCTGCCCGCCCCTGCCACCTGGAACCTGAGCCGCGGCGCGAGCTACCTGCACATCTGCAGCAACGAGACCATCAACGGCACCGAATTCCACGAGCTGCCCGACCTCAAGGCGCTGGGCACGGATGCGCCGCTGGTCATCGACTTCTCGTCGCACGTGGCCTCGCGCAGCGTGGACTGGTCGCGCGTGGGCCTGGCCTTCGGCGGCGCGCAGAAGAACCTGGGCCCCGCCGGCCTGACGCTGGTGGTGGTGCGCGAAGACCTGCTGGGCCACGCCCTGCCCGCCTGCCCGAGCGCCTTCGACTACAAGACCGTGGCCGACAACGAATCCATGTACAACACCCCGCCCACCTGGGGCATCTACGTGGCAGGCCTGACCTTCCAGTGGCTGCTGCGCCAGCGCGAGGGCGAGCTCACCGGCGTGGCCGCGATGGAGCAGCGCAACATCGCCAAGGCACAGCTGCTCTACAACACCATCGACGCCTCGCAGCTGTACGTGAACAAGGTGGCGGCCAACTGCCGCTCGCGCATGAACATCCCCTTCTTCCTGCGCGACGAGTCGCGCAACGATGCCTTCCTGGCCGGCGCCCGCGAGCGCGGCCTGCTGCAGCTCAAGGGCCACAAGTCCGTGGGCGGCATGCGCGCCAGCATCTACAACGCCATGCCATTGGCCGGTGTACAGGCGCTGGTGGACTACATGCGAGAATTTGAACAAAAGCGCGCCTGAGTCCCCCTTCCCAGCCCCCCTCCCGCCGGACGCCCGCCAGAAAAGTTGCCCTTTCATGACCCAACCGCAAGCCTCCCCTGATCTCGCCAGCCTGCGCGTGCAGATCGACTCCATCGACCAGCAACTGCTCACGCTGCTCAACCAGAGGGCCCTCGTGGCCGAACAGGTCGGCGAGGTCAAGAAGCGCGAGGGCACGCCGTTCTTCCGGCCCGACCGCGTGGCCCAGGTCATCGACAAGATCCAGACCGCCAACCCCGGCCCGCTCAAGGATCCGCATGTGGCCGCCATCTGGCGCGAGATCATGTCGGCCTGCCTGGCGCTCGAATCGCCCCAGCGCGTGGCCGTGCTCGGCCCCGAGGGCACCTTCTGCGAGCAGGCAGCCATCGAGTTCTTCGGCGGCGCGGCCGACCTGATGTACTGCGCCAACTTCGACGAGGTGTTCCACGCCACGGCCGCCGGCAGCGCCCAGTACGGCGTGGTGGGCGTGGAGAACTCCACCGAGGGCGTGGTCACGCGCTCGCTCGACCTGTTCCTGCACACCCCCACCCATGTGGTGGGCGAGGTCAGCCTGCTGGTACGTCACAACCTGCTGCGCACCAGCAACTCGCTCGACGGCATCGAGGCCGTGCTGGCCCACCCCCAGGCCCTGGCCCAGTGCCAGGCCTGGCTGTCCAAACACCTGCCGCACGCCGAGCGCCGCCCGGTGTCGAGCAATGCCGAAGGCGCCCGCCTGGCCACCACCAACCCCGCCTGGGCCGCGCTGTCGAGCGAACGCGCCGCCACCCAGTTCGGCCTGCACATCGTCTCGCACGCCATCCAGGACGATGCCTACAACCGCACGCGCTTTGCCATCATCTGCCTGCCGCACACGCTGCAGACGCCGCCGCCTTCGGGCAAGGACTGCACCAGCCTGGTGGTCTCGGTGCCCAACCGCCCCGGCGCCGTGCACGACCTGCTGGTGCCGCTCAAGGCCCACGGCGTGTCCATGACGCGCTTCGAATCGCGCCCTGCACGCACCGGCCAGTGGGAGTACTATTTCTACATCGACCTGGACGGCCACCCCGCCCAGCCCCATGTGGCGCGCGCCCTCGAAGAGCTGCGCAGCCTGTGCGCCTTCTACAAGGTGCTGGGCACCTACCCGGTTGCGCCATGAGCCTTTGCATGCCCATGCGCCCCCCTGAAAGCCCGGCGATCGCTCCCCGTCGCCCCATGCCGGAATCGCACCATGTTTGAACAATTGGGACTCATCGGCTGCGGCCTCATGGGCGGCTCCTTCGCCCTGGCGATGAAGAAGGCCGGCCTGGTCAAGCGCGTGGTGGGCTACAGCAAGTCGCCCTCCACCACCGACCGCGCCCGCCAGATGGGCGTGATCGACGTCGAAGCCCCCTCGGCCCTGCTGGCCGTGGCTGGCGCCGACATCGTGCTGGTGGCCGTGCCCGTGGCCGCCACCGAGGCCACGCTCAAGGCCATCCGCCACCTGGTCACGCCCAACATGCTGATCATGGACGTGGGCTCCACCAAGGCCGATGTGGTGCAGGCCGCGCGCCGCGCACTGCGCGACCAGGTGGGCTCCTTCGTGCCGGCCCACCCCATCACCGGCCGCGAGGTCTCGGGCGTGGAGCATGCCGATGCCGAGCTGTACTCCGGCCGCCAGGTCATCCTGACCCCGATCGAGCGCACCCTGACCACCCAGCTCAGCCAGGCCGAGACCGTATGGACCGCCCTGGGCTGCCGGGTGAGCAGCATGTCGCCCGAATCGCACGACGCGGCCTTTGCCGCCGTGAGCCACCTGCCCCACCTGCTGGCCTTTGCGATGATGAACAGCATCACCGGTCAAGCCAATGGCGACGACTTCCTGTCGCTGGCCGGCCCCGGTTTCCGCGACTTCACGCGCATCGCCGCCAGCGACCCCAAGGTCTGGCGCGACATCCTGCTGTCCAACCGCGAAGAGCTGCTGGCCCAGTCGCGCCTGTTCCAGCAAACGCTGCAGAACATCGAGCAGGCCATGCAGAAGAGCGATGCGCAGGCACTGGAAGACATGATCACCCTGGCCAGCGAGACCCGCGCGCACTGGCGCATGGGTGCGCAGCGCACGAGCAAGGGGCGTTGATGTTCAGCACCCCCTGGCTCGACCTGCCGGCCCTGGACGCCGCAGGCGGCGAAGTCCACCTGCCCGGCTCCAAGAGCATCTCCAACCGCGTGCTGCTGCTGGCGGCCCTGAGTGCCGGCACCACCACCGTGCACGACCTGCTGGCCTCGGACGACACCCGCGTCATGCTCGACGCCCTGCGCCAGATCGGCTGCACGGTGGACGAGGACGGCAGCACCACCGTGCGCATCACCGGCCTGGGCGGCGGCACACCGCGCTCGCCCGCCAAACTCTTCATGGGCAATGCCGGCACGGCCATGCGCCCGCTCACGGCCGCGCTGTCGCTGCTGGGCGGCGAGTTCGAGCTGTCGGGCGTGCCGCGCATGCACGAGCGCCCCATCGGCGACCTGGTGGATGCACTGCGCCAGCTCGGCTGCCAGGTCGAGTACCAGGGCAATGATGGCTACCCGCCTCTGCGCATTGCGCACGGCCAGGGCGTACCGCCCCTGGCGCTGGCCGCGCCCATCCGCGTGCGCGGCGATGTCTCCAGCCAGTTCCTCACGGCCCTGCTCATGGCGCTGCCCCTGGCCGCGCGCGGGCAGGCCATCGAGATCGAGGTCGTGGGCGAGCTGATCTCCAAGCCCTACATCGCCATCACCCTGCAGTTGCTGGCGCGCTTCGGCATCGCGGTCACGCACCAGGACTGGCAGCGCTTCACCATCCCCGCGGGTTGCCAGTACCGCTCGCCGGGCGAGATCCATGTCGAGGCCGATGCCTCCTCGGCCAGCTATTTCATCGCCCTGGGCGCGATTGCTGCAGGCCGCGAAGGCCTGCCCGAAGGCATCCGCATCCACGGTGTGGGGCTCGATTCCATCCAGGGCGACATCCGCTTCGTCGAGGCTGCGCGCGCCATGGGCGCTCAGGTCACGGGCGGCGCCAACTGGCTGCACATCCGCCGCGGCGAGCCCGGCCAGGGCTGGCCACTCAAGGCCATCGACCTCGATTGCAACCACATTCCTGACGCGGCCATGACCCTGGCCGTGATGGCGCTGTACGCCGAGGGCACCACCACGCTGACCAACATCGCCAGCTGGCGCGTGAAGGAGACCGACCGCATCGCCGCCATGGCCACCGAGCTGCGCAAGCTTGGCGCCACGGTGGAGGAAGGCGCCGACTTCATCCGCGTGACCCCGCCCGCGCAGCTGTCGGACTGGAAAGCCGCCAGCATCCACACCTACGACGACCACCGCGTGGCAATGTGCTTCTCGCTGGCCGCGTTCAACCCGGCCGGGCTGCCGGTGCGCATCGAAGACCCCAAGTGCGTGGCCAAGACCTTCCCGGACTACTTCGAGGCATTGTTCTCGGTGGCGCACGCCAGCACCGAGCGCATTCCGGTGATCTGCATCGACGGCCCCACGGCCTCGGGCAAGGGCACCGTGGCAGCGGCCGTGGCCCGTCGCCTGGGCTACCGCTTCCTCGACTCGGGCGCCATGTACCGCATCACGGCGCTGGCCGCCCTGCGCCAGGACCTGGCCATCGACGCCACCCACGAATCCCGCATTGCCGACATGGCCAAGACCCTGCCCGTGCACTTCGAGGGCGGGCGCGTGTTGCTGGGCAACGACGACGTGACCGACGCCATCCGCACCGAAGAGGCAGGCATGAACGCCTCGCGCGTGTCCTCCCTGCCCGCCGTGCGCGAGGCCCTGGTGGACCTGCAGCACAGCTTTCGGCGCCTGCCGGGCCTGGTGGCCGACGGGCGCGACATGGGCACGGTGATCTTCCCCGGGGCTCCGCTCAAGGTGTACCTGACGGCCAGCGCCGCCTGCCGTGCGGAGCGCCGGTATAAGCAGTTGATTTCAAAGGGATTTTCAGCTAACATAGCCGACCTTCGCGCAGACCTTGAGGCGCGCGATGCGCGGGACAGCTCCCGCAGCGTCGCTCCCTTGAAGCCCGCGCAGGACGCCCTGGTGCTGGACAACTCCGAATTGACGATTGATGAAGCCGTCGATCAGGTGCTTGCCTGGTGGCAGGAACGCCAGCCCTTTGCAGCCTTGGCCGCACAGGGCTGACTGACAGGGCCGCAAGGCGCTGCCAACCAGGGCGAAAGCCCTGCAAGGCCCCCACGGTACCGCTCGCTCACAAGCGCACGGGCTGTGTGGATCAACCACAACCTAACCCGCGGCTTTGCCGCAAAAAACCACCGCAAGCAGCTATAAAAACGGAAGCAATGGTGCTCCCGGAATCCTGTTTGTGGCAAGGAAACACATGTCCGAATCTTTTGCCGCCCTTTTTGAAGAATCCCTGCAGCGTACCGAAATGCGCCCAGGCGAAGTGATCACCGCCGAAGTCGTGCGCGTGGAACACAACTTCGTCGTGGTCAACGCCGGCCTCAAGTCCGAAGCCTACGTGCCGCTGGAAGAGTTCAAGAACGACAAGGGCGAAGTCGAAGTCCAAGTGGGTGACTTCGTGTCGGTGGCCATTGGCTCCATCGAAAACGGCTACGGCGACACCATCCTGTCGCGCGACACCGCCAAGCGCCTGGCTTCGTGGATGAGCCTGGAAAAGGCCCTGGAATCCGGCGAATTCGTCACCGGCACCACCAGCGGCAAGGTCAAGGGCGGCCTGACCGTTCTGGTCAACGGCATCCGCGCATTCCTGCCCGGTTCGCTGATCGACACGCGTCCGATCAAGGACCTGACGCCTTACGAAAACAAGACCCTGGAATTCAAGGTCATCAAGCTCGACCGCAAGCGCAACAACGTGGTGCTGAGCCGCCGTGCCGTGGTGGAAGCCTCCATGGGCGAAGAGCGCGCCAAGCTGATGGAAACCCTGAAGGAAGGCTCCATCGTTCAAGGCGTGGTCAAGAACATCACCGAATACGGTGCGTTCGTGGACCTGGGCGGCATCGACGGCCTGCTGCACATCACCGACATGGCATGGCGCCGCGTGCGTCACCCATCGGAAGTGGTGACGGCTGGCCAGGAAATCACGGCCAAGATCCTGAAGTTCGACACCGAGAAGAACCGTGTCTCGCTGGGTCTGAAGCAAATGGGCGACGACCCATGGATGGGCGTGAACCGCCGCTACCCCCAAGGTACGCGCCTGTTCGGCAAGATCACGAACATTGCCGACTACGGCGCGTTCGTCGAACTCGAACCCGGCATCGAAGGCCTGGTGCACGTTTCCGAAATGGACTGGACCAACAAGAACATCGCTCCCGCCAAGCTGGTTTCGCTGGGCGACGAAGTCGAAGTCATGGTTCTGGAAATCGACGAAGACAAGCGCCGCATCAGCCTGGGCATGAAGCAGTGCAAGGCCAACCCATGGCAAGAATTCGCACAGGACACGAAGCGCGGTGACCGCGTCAAGGGTCCGATCAAGTCGATCACCGACTTCGGCGTGTTCGTGGGCCTGGCTGCCGGCATCGACGGCCTGGTGCACCTGTCCGACCTCTCGTGGAACGAACCCGGCGAAGCCGCTGTTCGCAACTACAAGAAGGGCCAGGAAGTGGAAGCCATCGTGCTGGCCGTGGACGTGGACCGTGAACGCATCTCGCTGGGCATCAAGCAGCTCGACGGCGACCCATTCACGACCTTCGTGACCGTGAACGACAAGGGCCAGACGGTGACCGGCAAGGTCAAGACCGTGGACGCCCGGGGCGCTGAAATCGACCTCGGCGAAGACATCGTGGGCTACCTGCGCGCTTCGGAAATCTCCCGCGACCGCGTGGAAGATGCCCGCAACGTGCTCAAGGAAGGCGACGAAGTCACCGCTGTGGTGGTCAATGTGGATCGCAAGACCCGCAACATCCAGCTGTCGATCAAGCAAAAGGACATGGCCGACGAGCAAGGCGCGATGGCCAGCCTGAGCCAGCAATCGAGCCGCGAAAGCGCCGGTACGACCAGCCTGGGCGCCCTGCTGCGCGCCAAGCTGGACAACTCCGACAAGTGAGTGACGGCTTGACCTTCTGAAGGTCTCTGTCAGCGGGCGCCTCGTGCGCCCGCTTCTCTTTCTACCCGACATCCCGATACCATGACCCGCTCTGACCTTGTTGAAGAACTGGCCGCCCGTTTTGGCCAGCTCACCCACCGCGATGCCGAGTACGCCGTCAAGACCATTCTTGACGCCGTGGGCGACGCGCTGGTGCGTGGCCATCGCATTGAGATCCGGGGTTTCGGCAGTTTCTCGGTGAACCACCGCCCGCCCCGCATGGGCCGCAACCCGCGCAGCGGCGAGGCCGTGGCCATCCCCGAAAAGCGCGTGCCCCACTTCAAGCCAGGCAAGGCCTTGCGCGAAGCCGTGGACAAGCGCACGGCCGAGATGGAAGACGACGGTACGCCCACCCCGGCGGCTGCGGCCAAGGCCACGGGCACTGCGGGTTGACGCACTGCCGGGGCCGCGCGTCAACCAGGGCGTGCATTCCCCATGGGGGTGCGCACCATCCCAGGGACGGCACCACCAGCGCCTTAGAATCTCCCCACCACCGGGGAGCCCCATGAAATACCTCCTGTGGCTGCTCAAGGCAGCCATTTTTTTTACCCTCTTCGCGTTTGCGCTGAACAACCAGCAGGACGCCACCGTGCACTTCTTCTTCGGCACGCAGTGGCGCGCGCCGCTGGTGCTGGTCGTGCTCACGGCGTTCTCCGCCGGCCTCATCGTGGGCGTGCTGGGCATGGTGCCGCGCTGGTGGAAGCACCGCAGCGCAGCCCGCCAGGCCCTCAAGCAGGCGCCCCCCGCAACCCCCGCCAAGGCCGCCGTCCCGGCCGAAGCCGTACCTGCCGAGATGCCACCCATCCATGGAATTTGACCTCAGCTGGATCCTCCTGGGCCTGCCGCTGGCCTTCGTGCTCGGCTGGCTGGCATCGCGCTTCGACCTGCGCCAGCTGCGCGCCGAAAACCGCCGCGCGCCCAAGGCGTACTTCAAGGGCCTGAACTTCCTGCTCAACGAACAGCAGGACCAGGCCATCGATGCCTTCATCGAGGCCGTGCAGAACGACCCTGACACATCGGAGCTGCACTTTGCCCTCGGGAACCTGTTTCGCCGCCGCGGCGAATACGACCGGGCCGTGCGCGTGCACGAGCACCTGCTCTCGCGCGGCGACCTCAGCCGCACCGACCGCGAGCGCGCCCAGCATGCGCTGGCGCTCGACTTCCTCAAGGCCGGCCTGCTCGACCGCGCCGAAGACGCGCTCAACCGCCTGGAGGGCACGCCCTTCGAGGCCCAGGCCCGGCTGGCGCTGCTGGCCATCTACGAGCGCTCGCGCGACTGGCCCCACGCCACCACCATCGCGCGCAAGATGCACGATGCCGACCAGGGCGACTTCAGCACCCGCCAGGCGCACTACCTGTGCGAGCAGGCGGCGGCCCTCAGCGGCCAGGCCGACCATGCCGGCGCCCTGGCCCTGCTGGAGCAGGCCGTGGCCGCGGCCCCCGGCGCCGCGCGCGCGCGCATCGACATGGCGCGCCTGCAGCACCTGATGGGCCAGCCCGCCGCCGCGCTGGCCACCCTGAAGGCGCTGGGCGAGCACAACCCCGCCGCCCTGCCCCTGGCCGCACCGCTGATGGTCGAGGCGGCCGCCAGCACCGGGCAGACGGTGCAGGCCCAGGCCCTGCTGCAGGAGCACTATGACGGCGGGCCCTCGCTGGACGTGCTGGAGAGCCTGGTCGCCATCGACACCGCCCAGGGCGCCGCAGAAAGCGCCCGCCAGCGCTATGTGGACCACCTGGACAAGGAGAAATCCCTGGTCGCCGCCGCCAAGTGGCTGGCTGGCGAGAAGCTGGAGCACGAGTCCTTCCACCCGCAGGTGCAGCGCGCGCTGGACCACGCCGTCAAGCCGCTCACGCGCTACCGCTGCGCGGCCTGCGGCTTCGAGGCGCGCCAGCATTTCTGGCAGTGCCCGGGCTGCCAGACCTGGGACAGCTACCCCGCCCGCCGCGTCGAGGAACTCTGATCCCCCACGCACAGGGCAGGACCGATATGATGGCCGGCACCCAACAACACACCCAGGGAGTTGCATCCATGTCCATCTTCAAGAAGTTCCTGCTCATCGCTGCCCTGCTGTTTGCCGGCACCGTGTCGGCCGCCGTGGACGTGAACAAGGCCAGCGCGGCCGAGCTCGACGGCATCAAGGGCATCGGCCCGGCCATGTCCGAGAAGATCATCAACGAGCGCAAGAACAGCGAGTTCAAGGACTGGAACGACTTCATCGGCCGCGTGGGCGGCGTGGGCGAGAAGACAGCGGCCAAGTTCTCGGCCGAGGGCCTGACCGTCAATGGCAAGCGCTTCAGCGCCGCCGCCCAGGCCAAGGCCGACAAGAAGAAGAAAGAAGCAGAAGCCAAGGCCAGCAAGACGGCCGCCAAGGGCGAGGACAAGCCCGCGCGCCAGAAGAAGGACAAGGCCGCAGAGCCTGCTGCCGCCGCCCCGCAGGCGGCCGCCAGCGGCGCCAAGCAGTGAAGCCGGCCCGCCCTGCGGGCGCCCCCGCATGGCACGCAGCAGCCCGCTTCGGCGGGCTTTTTCATGGCCAGCCCCCGGCCATGCGGGAGCCCTCTCTCCAGACGCTGAAAAGGGACTTTGGGAGCACGCCCTAAAATCGTTCGGGCATGCCCCTGATCACCCTCATCCTTCTCCCCTTCATCGGCAGTCTTCTCGCGGCCGTCCTGCCCGCAAACGCCCGCAATACCGAGTCCACCCTGGCCGGGCTCATCGCCCTGTTCTGCACCGTGCAGGCCGCGCTGTACTTCCCCCAGATCGCCGGGGGCGAGGTGCTGCGCCAGGAGATCACCTGGCTGCCCGCGCTGGGACTGAACCTGGTGCTGCGCCTGGACGGCTTTGCCTGGATGTTCTGCATGCTGGTGCTGGGGGTGGGCTCGCTGGTGGTGCTGTATGCGCGCTACTACATGTCGGCGGCCGATCCGGTGCCGCGCTTCTTCTCGTTCTTCCTGGCCTTCATGGGCGCCATGGTGGGGGTGGTGCTCTCGGGCAACATCATCCAGATCGCGCTGTTCTGGGAGCTGACCAGCCTGTTCTCCTTCCTGCTGATCGGCTACTGGCACCACCGCAAGGATGCGCGGCGCGGCGCGCGCATGGCGCTCACCGTCACGGGCACGGGCGGGCTGTGCATGCTGGCCGGCATGCTGGTGCTGGGCCACATCGTGGGCAGCTACGACCTGGACCACGTGCTGGCCGCCAGCGCACTGATCCAGGCCCACCCGCTGTACCTCACGGCGCTGGTGCTGATCCTTTTGGGCGCGTTCACCAAGAGCGCCCAGTTCCCCTTCCACTTCTGGCTGCCCAATGCCATGGCGGCGCCCACGCCGGTGTCGGCCTATCTGCACTCGGCCACCATGGTCAAGGCCGGCGTCTTCCTGCTGGCGCGGCTGTGGCCGGCCCTGGCCGGCACGGAGCAGTGGTTCTGGCTGGTGGGCGGCGCGGGCCTGTGCACCTTGCTGGTCGGTGGCTATGCGGCCATGTTCCAGAACGACCTCAAGGGGCTGCTGGCCTACTCCACCATTTCGCACCTGGGCCTCATCACCCTGCTCCTGGGCCTGAACAGCCCGCTCGCGGCCGTGGCCGCCGTGTTCCACATCATGAACCACGCGACCTTCAAGGCCTCGCTGTTCATGGCCGCCGGCATCGTCGACCATGAGAGCGGCACGCGCGACATCCGGCGCCTGTCGGGCCTGGTGCGCATGATGCCCATCACCGGCACGCTGGCCATGGTGGCCAGCGCCGCCATGGCCGGCGTGCCACTGCTCAACGGCTTTTTGTCCAAGGAGATGTTCTTCGCCGAGACGGTGTTCGTGAACACCGTGCCCTGGCTCGAAACCTTGCTGCCCGTGGCGGCCACGGTGGCCGGCATCTTCAGCGTGGCCTATTCGCTGCGCTTCACGGTCGACGTGTTCTGGGGCCCGCCCGCCACCGACCTGCCCCACACCCCGCACGAGCCCCCGCACTGGATGCGCGTGCCGGTCGAGCTGCTGGTGCTGGCCTGCCTGGTGGTGGGCATGCTGCCGGCCTGGTCCGTGGGTGCCGTGCTGCAGGCCGCCGCACGCCCCGTGGTGGGGGGCGAATTGCCCACCTACAGCCTGGCGGTGTGGCACGGCTTCAACACCCCGTTCGTGATGAGCCTGGTGGCCCTGGCCGGCGGCATCGCGCTGTACCTGCTGCTGCGCTGGCTGCGCGCACGTGGCGCGCTCGATGCACCGCCGCTGATGCGCCACATCAATGGCAAACAGCTTTTCGAGGGGCTGCTGGCCTGGCTTTCGCTGGCCGGGCGCAAGGGCCGGAGCCTGCTGGGCACCGGACGCCTGCAGTGGCAGATGCTGTGGCTGGTGGCCGCGGCCCTGGTGGCCGGCACGCTGCCGCTGTGGGCCCGCGGCCTGCCCATCGGTGCGCGCGAGCAGCTGCCGCTGTCGCCGGCCTTCGCGGTGCTCTGGTTCCTGGGCTCGATGTGCGCCGTGGCCGCCGCCTGGCAAGCCAAGTACCACCGGCTGGCCGCGCTGACCCTGCTCGGCGGTGCGGGGCTGTGCACCTGCCTGACCTTCCTGTGGTTCTCGGCACCCGATCTGGCGCTCACGCAGATCGTGGTGGAAGTGGTGACCACCATCCTCATCCTGCTGGGCCTGCGCTGGCTGCCGCGGCGCGACGAAAGCCTGCGCGTGCCCACCCTGGCACAGGAGCGGCGCACGCAGCTGCGCCGCTACCGCGACATGACGCTGGCCCTGCTCTCGGGCGCCGGCATGGCGCTGCTGTCCTTCGCCATGATGAGCCGCCCCTTCCCCGAAAGCACCTCCACCTTCTTCCTGGAGCACGCGCTCACCGACGGTGGCGGCACCAACGTGGTCAACGTGATGCTGGTGGATTTCCGCGGCTTCGACACCTTCGGCGAGATCGTGGTGCTGGGCATCGTGGCGCTCACCGTGTATGCGCTGCTGCGGCGCTTCCGCCCGGCGCGCGAGGTGATGGACCTGCCGCCCCAGCAGCGCGCCGTGCCCGCCGACGTGGCCACCGACCTGGCCAACCCGCGCCAGACCACCGACACCGCCGTGGGCTACCTCATGGTGCCGGCCGTGCTGGTGCGCCTGCTGCTGCCGTTTGCGACCCTGGTGGCGGTGTACCTCTTCATGCGCGGGCACAACGAGCCCGGCGGCGGCTTCGTGGCGGGCCTGGTGTTCTCGGTGGCGCTGCTGCTGCAGTACATAGTCTCGGGCACCTCGTGGGTCGAAGCCCACCTGCCGCTGTACCCACGCCGCTGGATCGGCACCGGCCTCCTGATCGCCCTGGCCACGGGCCTCGGAGCGCTGTTCTGGGGCTACCCCTTCCTCACCAGCCACACGGCGCACCTGCACCTGCCGGTGGTGGGCGAGGTCCACGTGGCCAGTGCCCTGTTCTTCGACATCGGCGTGTTCACGCTGGTGGTGGGCTCCACCTTGCTGATCCTCACGGCCATTGCCCACCAATCGGTGCGCAGCCACCGCTTCAACGCCCGCGCCGCCGAGGAAGCGCAGGAGGAACAGGCCGCGGCCATGGCCGCACTGGCGGCATCCCCCCTGCAGAACAACAACACCCCAGGAGTTCGCTGATGGAACTGATACTCGCACTGGCCATCGGCATACTCACCGGCTCGGGCGTGTGGCTGCTGCTGCGCCCACGCACCTTCCAGGTCATCATGGGGCTGGCGCTGCTGTCCTACGCCGTGAACCTGTTCATCTTCAGCATGGGCCGCCTGGGCCTGGCCATCGACAAGGAACCGGTGTTGCAGCCCGGCCTGCCGCAGGACCTGGCCCACTACGCCGACCCCATGCCCCAGGCGCTCACGCTCACGGCCATCGTCATCGGCTTTGCCATGACGGCGCTGTTCCTGGTGGTGCTGCTGGCCTCGCGCGGCATGTCGGGCACCGACCACGTGGACGGCACGCACTCCCCCGACGCGCAGGAGACGCACTGATGGCCGAGTTGACTGCGCACGTCACGGCGCTGCTCATGCCCCACCTGATCCTGGCGCCGATCGCACTGCCCCTGCTCACGGCCGGCCTCATGCTGCTGCTGCGCGAGGAGCGCCAGCGCACCAAGGTGGCCATGAACCTGGTCTCCACCTTCCTCGGCCTCGTGATCGCCGTGCTGCTGCTGGTGCAGGCCAAGCAGCCCGGCGTGCAGACCAGCCTGGGGGTGTACCTGCCGGGCAACTGGCCGGCGCCGTTCGGCATCGTGCTCGCGCTCGACCGCCTCTCGGCCATGATGCTGGTGCTGGCCAGCACGGTGGCGCTGGCCACGGTGCTGTTCTCGGCCGCGCGCTGGCACCGCGCGGGGGTGCACTTCCATCCGCTGTTCCAGTTCCAGCTCATGGGCCTGGCGGGCGCCTTCCTCACGGCCGACCTGTTCAACCTGTTCGTGTTCTTCGAGATCATGCTGGCCGCCTCCTACGGCCTGCTGCTGCACGGCTCGGGCCGGCCGCGTGTGTCCGCCGGGCTGCACTACATCGCCATCAACCTCGCGGCCTCGTCGCTGTTTTTGATCGGTGTGTCCATGCTCTACGGCATCACCGGCACGCTGAACATGGCCGATCTGGCGCGCGGCATCGCCGGCATCGACCCGTCCGACCGGGGCTTGCTGCATGCGGCGGCGGGCATTCTGGCCGTGGCCTTCCTCATCAAGGCCGCCGTGTGGCCGCTCAACTTCTGGCTTGTGCCGGCGTACAGTGCCGCCACGGCGCCGGTGGGCGCGCTGTTCGCGCTCATGACCAAGGTCGGCGTCTACAGCATGCTGCGCCTGTGGACCCTGCTGTTCAGCAGCGAGGCGGGCGACTCGGCGCAGTTCGGCAGCCAGTGGATCGTGGGCGCAGGCCTGGTGACCATGGCCTTCGGAGCGGTGGGCATGCTGGGCTCGCAGCGCCTGGGGCACCTGGCGGGGTACGCGGCCATCCTGTCCTCGGGCACGTTGCTGGCGGCCATGGGCTTCGGGCAGACCCTGCTCACGGCCGGCCTGCTGTACTACTTGCTCGGGTCCACGCTGGCGGTAAGCGCCCTGTTCCTTTTGACCGACCTGATCGAGCGCTGGCGCAACGACGGCGCCAGCCTCGCACCGCACGAACAGACCGACGACGCGCCCTTCCTCACCGCCGACCTGGTGCACACGCAGGGCTTGAACCTGGACGAGAAGGAGGAGGTGCTGATCGGCCAGGTCATCCCCGCGGCCGTGGCCTTCCTGGGCCTGGCCTTCATGGCCTGCACCCTGGTGATCGCCGGGCTGCCGCCACTGCCTGGCTTCGTGGGCAAGTTCGCCATGGTCCATGCGCTGCTCAACCCGCTGGGCCTGGGGTCCTCGGGCGGCTTCGCGCTGGGCTCCGCGGGCTGGGCCCTGCTTGCGCTGATGGTGGCCACCGGCCTGCTGGCGCTGATCGCCCTCACGCGGGCCGGCATACGGCATTTCTGGGCCTCGCACGACCGCGCCTCGCCCAAGCTGCTGGTGCTCGAAGGCCTGCCCATCGCCATGCTGCTGGTGGCTTGCGCACTGCTGACCTGGCAGGCCGGCGCCGTGATGCGCTACACCCAGGCCACGGCCGATGCGCTGCACGCGCCCGGCACCTACGTGCGCGCCGTGATGTCCGCCATGCCCGTGGCCAACCCACCCGGCACCACCCCTGGCGCCAACGGAAGGCCGCAATGATGATCAAGCGCATCGTCCCGGCCCCCCTGCTGTCGCTGGCGCTTCTCGGCCTGTGGCTGCTGCTCAACCGCTCGCTCAGCGCCGGCCACATCGTGCTGGGCAGCCTGCTGGCGCTCGCCATCCCGTTGCTCACGGCCGGCCTGCGCCCCCTGCCGGTGCGCATCCGCGCGCCGGGCGCGGTGCTGCGCCTGGCGCTGACCGTGATGGCCGACACCGTGCAATCGAACATCGCCGTGGCGCGCCTGCTGCTGTCGCCCCACCGCAGGCGCCACCCCTCGGGCTTCGTGCAGATTCCGCTGGAGCTGCGCGATGCCAACGCCCTGGCGGTGCTGGCCGTCATCGTCTGCATCGCCCCGGGCACGGCCTGGGCCGAGCTCTCGGTGGACCGCAGCATGCTGATGCTGCACGTGCTGGAGGTGGACGATGCCCAGGCGATCGCGGCGCTGATCAAGCAGCGTTACGAGCGCCCCCTGATGGAGATCTTTGAATGACGACCACTCCCATCCTCGCCTGGGCCCTGCCTGCGGCCCTGTTCATGCTGGTGCTGGCCATGGGCTGTGCGCTGGTGCGCCTGCTCAAGGGCCCGTCGGCACAGGACCGCGTGCTGGCGCTCGACTGCATGTACCTCAACGGCATGCTGGCCATGCTGGTGCTGGGCCTGCTGTACGGCAGCAAGAACTACTTCGAGGCGGCACTGCTGCTGGCGCTGTTCAGCTTCGTGGGGTCCATGGCCATGGCCAAGTTCCTGCTGCGCGGCGAGGTGATCGAATGAACGAGGTCGCAAGCACCCTGCCCCTGTGGCTGGAGATCGTGGTGGCCGCCCTGGTGCTGCTGGGCGCCGGCATGGCCCTGCTCGGCGCCACCGGCCTGCTGCGCCTGCCGACCTTCTTCGAGCGCCTGCATGCGCCGTCCATCGCGGCCACCATGGGCTGCTGGTGCATCATGCATGCCACGGTGATCTACTTCTCGGTCGCCGATGGCAGCCTGGCGCTGCATGCGCTGTTGATCGCCGGCTTCGTGGCCGTCACGGTGCCGGTGACCTCCATCTTCCTGATGCGCGCCGCCCTCTTCCGGGCCCGCCAGGCTGGGCAGGACGTGCCGCCCAGCCTGAGCAGCGTCACGCCTGCAGGCCGCAAGGACCTGTAGGTCCCTGCAGGTCAGCCCGGGGTTCCGAAGCCCCCGCCCCCGGGCGTATGGATCTCGAACACATCGCCCGGCTGCATCTGCGCCTGGCCGATGTGGTCAAGCGCCTCCACCTTGCCATTGGCACGCACCACCTTGTTGAGGCCCACCGCCCCCGCGGAACCGCCGGCCATGCCGAAGGCGCCGTGGTGGCGGCCGTTGGAGAGGATGCTGGCCGTCATGGGCTCGAGGAAGCGCACGCGGCGCACGCCGCCATCGCCACCCGCCCAGCGGCCCGCACCACCCGAGCCCTTGCGGATCTCGTAGCCTTCCAGACGCACCGGGAAGCGGAACTCCAGCACCTCGGGGTCGGTGAGGCGCGAATTGGTCATGTGGCACTGCACCACGCTCGTGCCCGCAAAGCCGTCCACCAGCGCACCCGAGGCATCCCACACGCCGCCGGCGCCACTGCCGCCCGAGATGGTCTCGTAGTACTGGTAGCGCTCGCTGCCGAAGGTGAAGTTGTTCATGGTGCACTGCCCCGCCGCCATCAGCCCCAGCGCGCCATAGATCGCATTCGTGATGCAGGTCGAGGTCTCCACGTTGCCCGCCACCACCGAGGCCGGCGGGTTCGGGTTGAGCATGGAGCCCGGCGGAATGATGACCTTGAGCGGCTTCAGGCAGCCCGCGTTGAGCGGGATGTCGTCCTGCACCAGGGTGCGGAACACGTAGAGCACGGCGGCCATGCACACCGCCGTGGGGGCGTTGAAGTTGTGCGTCTGCTGCGCGCTGGTGCCGGTGAAATCGATCTCGGCGCTGCGGCTTTTCGCATCCACGCGCACGGCCACGCTGATCTGCGAGCCGTTGTCCAGCGGCAGGGTGAACTGGCCGTCCTTGAGGCGGGTGATCACGCGGCGCACCGACTCCTCGGCGTTGTCCTGCACGTGGCGCATGTAGGCCTGCACGACGTCGAGGCCGAACTCGCCGACCATGCGGCGCAGTTCCTGCTGGCCCTTTTCGTTGGCCGCGATCTGGGCGCGCAGGTCGGCCATGTTCTGCTGCGGGTTGCGCGAGGGGTACTCGCCGCTTTCCAGCAAGGCGATCATCTCCGCCTCGCGCAGCACGCCGCGCTCGACCAGCTTCACGTTGTTGATCTGCACGCCCTCTTCCTCGATGCGCGTGGAGAACGGCGGCATGGAGCCCGGCGTGATGCCGCCCACATCCGCATGGTGGCCGCGGCTGCCCACGTAGAAGGTGGGCTCGGCTTCCTCGCCGATGTAGACCGGCGTGATCACCGTGATGTCGGGCAGGTGCGTGCCGCCGTGGTAGGGGTCGTTGAGCACGAACACGTCGCCCGGCTGCATGCGGCCGGCGTTGTCGCGGATCACGGTCTTGATGCTCTCGCCCATGGAACCCAGGTGCACCGGCATGTGCGGCGCGTTGGCGATCAGGTTGCCCGCCGTGTCGAACAGCGCGCAGCTGAAATCCAGGCGCTCCTTGATGTTCACCGAGTAGGCCGTGTTCTGCAGTTGCAGGCCCATCTGCTCGGCAATGTTCATGAACAGGTTGTTGAACACTTCGAGCAGCACCGGGTCCACCGTGGTGCCCACGGCATGCTGCACGGCACGCGCCACGCGGCGCTCGAGCAGCAGGTGGTCGAGGTCGGTGAGCTGCGCCTCCCAGCCGGGCTCGACGATGGTGGTGGCGTTCTTCTCGGCGATGATGGCCGGGCCCGGGATCACGTCGCCGGGGCGCAGGTCCTCGCGCACCACCAGGGCCGCGTCGTGCCAGGCGGGCACGCCGTCGGTGCCGCCGGTGTAAATGCGCACCGTGCTGCGGCGCGGCACCTCGCGCGCGGCCTGCAGGGCTTGGCGCGGCTCCACGGGCGCATCGCCGGCCACCACGGCCTCGACCGAGACGGCCTCGACCACCAGGCCCTTGCCCTGCATGAGGAAGGCGAAGCGCTGGCGGTAAGCCGACTCGAATGCCGCCGTGATGGCCCCGATGGCGCCGAACGGAACGATGAGGGCGCTATCGCTGCCCTCGTAGCGCACATGCACGCGCCGGTGCACCGTGGCGGTGCCATCGCCGGCCTGCTGCTCCAGTTCGGCGCGCGCGGCGGTCGCCAGGCGCTCCAGCACGGACTCGATCTCGGCCAGCGCCTCAGGCGCGAGCCTGCGCTCCACCGCCTGTTCACGGATCACGTTCTGGTCCGCCAGGCCCATGCCATAGGCGCTGAGCACGCCCGCCAGCGGATGCACGAAGACGCGCGTCATGCCCAACGCGTCGGCCACCAGGCAGGCATGCTGGCCGCCCGCACCGCCAAAGCACTGCAGGGTGTAACGCGTCACGTCGTAGCCGCGCGCCACCGAGATCTTCTTGATGGCATTGGCCATCTGCTGCACGGCAATCTGGATGAAGCCGTGGGCCACGTCCTCGCCCGCACGGCCGGTCTGCTGCGACAGGTCGGCAAACTTCTGCGCCACGGCATCGCCGTCGAGCGCCTCGTTGGCGCCATGGCCGAACACGCGCGGGAAGTGTGCGGGCTGGATCTTGCCGACCATCACGTTGGCATCGGTCACGGCCAGCGGGCCATCGCGGCGGTAGCTGGCCGGGCCGGGGTTGGCGCCGGCGCTCTCGGGCCCGACGCGAAAGCGCGCGCCGTCGAAGCCGAGGATGGAGCCCCCGCCCGCGGCCACGGTATGGATGCTCATCATCGGCGCGCGCATGCGCACGCCCGCCACCTGGGTCTCGAACTCGCGCTCGAACTCGCCCGCATAGTGGCTCACGTCGGTCGACGTGCCGCCCATGTCGAAACCGATCACGCGCTGGTGACCTGCCAGGCCCGCCGTGCGCGCCATGCCCACGATTCCGCCGGCCGGGCCGGACAGGATCGCGTCCTTGCCCTGGAAGGCATGGGCGTCCGTCAGCCCGCCAGAGGATTGCATGAAGTACAGCGGCACGCCCGGCATCTCGCTGGCCACCTGCTCCACGTAGCGGCGCAGGATGGGCGAAAGGTAGGCATCGACCACCGTGGTGTCGCCGCGGCTCACCAGCTTCATCATGGGACTGGTGGCATGCGATGCGCTGACCTGCGTGAAGCCGGCCTCGCGGGCGATGCGGGCAGCTGCTTCTTCGTGCGCGGTGTAGCGGTAGCCGTGCATGAAGACCACGGCCGCACTGCGCAGGCCGGCGTCGTAGGCGGCCCACAGACGCTCCTTGAGGTGCGCCTCGTCCAGCGCCTCGATCACCTCGCCGTGCGCGCCCATGCGCTCCTGCGCCTCGATCACGCGGCTGTAGAGCAGCTCGGGCAGCACGATGTGCCGGTCGAACAGGCGCGGCCGGTTCTGGTAGGCGATGCGCAACGCATCGCGAAAGCCCTTGGTGGTGATCAAGAGCGTGGGCTCGCCCTTGCGTTCCAGCAGCGCATTGGTGGCCACGGTGGTGCCCATCTTCACGCACTCCACTGCCTCGGGTGTCACCGGCTCGCCGGCCTTCAAGCCCAGCAGGTGGCGGATGCCGGCCACAGCCGCGTCCTTGTACTGCTCGGGGTTCTCGGACAGCAGCTTGTGCGTGACCAGCGTGCCGTCGGGCCGCTTGCCGACCACGTCGGTGAAGGTGCCTCCCCGGTCGATCCAGAATTGCCAGCGTGCGGGGTGGGTGGAGGCAGAAGAAGCCATCGTCATGAAATCGGTAGGTAAAAGGGAGGGGACCCGCGGACGGTGCTGCCGCAAATCAAAGGGAGGCCGCCGAACGCGCCGCCTGGTCGTACATGCCCGAGAGCACACGCAGCAAGCGGGCCAGTTCGCCGATGTCGCGGTTCAGGGCATCGTCGGCATGCAGCGCGTCGATCAGGCAGCGCTCGCGAATCTCTCGGTAGCGCTGCACATAGGCGCGTCCCACATCGGTGGCCGCGTAGGTCACTTCCTTGCCATTCTTCTGGGACGCCACCACGCCCAGGTTCTGCAGCTTTTTGAGGGCGTAATTCACCAGGTGCGTGTCTTCCACGTTCATGATGAAGCAGATGTCTGCCAGGCGCTTGTCGCGCGCCCGGTGCGTCACGTGGTGCAGCACCACCACATCGAGCGGCGTGAGGTCCTTGAGGCCCGCCGCCGACATGCAGTGCACCACCCAGCGGTGGAAGGCATTGCCCGCGACGATGAGGCCGAACTCGAACTCGCTCATCTCCGCGCTCTGCGCCGACACCAGGTGCGCGGAGGACACGATGGGCCCGGAATCGCGCTTGGCACTGGCCGCAGATTTCATGGGGGTCGCCTTTGCAAGGAATCGGAAAAGACTGGCACGGGATATGCATGGGCATTGTAGGCAAGTCACCAATGATTTGTTGGCAATTTGTCAACGTTCAGGCAAAACACCTATGCGGTAACGAGTTGTTTTCGATACAGTCGCCTGACTTCCCCCACCCACGTCCCTTCCACTTGCGGAGCACTCCATGAAGCGTCGAATCCTCCCCGTCACTGCGCTCGGCCTGGCACTGGCCTTCGGCTTCACCGCCACCTCCGCCGTGGCCCAGGCCAAATGGGACCTGGCAGCAGCCTACCCGGTCAGCAATTTCCACACCGAAACCCTGATGCAGTTTGCCAAGGACGTGGACACCGCGACCGCAGGCAAGCTCAAGATCACCGTGCACGCCAACGCCTCGCTGTTCAAGGCCAACGAGATCAAGCGCGCCGTGCAGGGCGGCCAGGCCCCGGCCGGCGAGGTGCTGCTGGGCAACTTCGAGAACGAGAACCCGCTCTACGGCGTGGACGGCATCCCCTTCGTGGCCACCTCGTACGCCGACTCCAAGCGTTTGTACGACGCGCAAAAGCCCTACCTCGACAAGCTGCTGGGCACCCAGGGCATGAAGCTGCTGTACGCAGTGGCCTGGCCGCCGCAGGGCATCTACGCCAAGAAGGAACTGGGCTCCGTCGCCGACCTGCGCGGCATCAAGTGGCGCGCCTACAGCCCCGCCACGGCCAAGATCGCCGAACTGATCGGTGCCCAGCCCGTGACCATCCAGGCGGCCGAACTGTCGCAGGCCCTGGCCACCGGCGTGGTGGAAGCCACCATGACCTCCGGCTCCACCGGCTACGACAGCAAGATCTACGAAAGCATCAAGCTCTTCCACGACACCCAGGCCTGGCTGCCCAAGAACGCCGTCATCGTGAACAAGAAGGCCTTCGACGCGCTGGACAAGCCCACGCAGGATGCGCTGCTCAAGGCCTCGGCCGATGCCGAATCGCGCGGCTGGAAGCTCAGCGAGGAAAAGACCGAGTGGTACAAGAAGGCACTGGTCGAGAAGGGCATGAAGATCGTCACGCCCGCCCCCAAGCTGATGGCCGACATGCGCCAGGTAGGCGAGATCATGCTGGCCGACTGGACCAAGAAGGCCGGCCCCGATGGTGAAGCCATCATCGCCGCCTACCGCAAGAGCGCGCCGGCCACGCCGGCCAAGAAGTGACGATGCTGCGCCGCTGGCTCGACCGCATCTACCTGGCCGCCGGCGCCCTGGGCGCCGGTTTCATCGTGCTGATCTGCGTGCTCATGGTGGCGCAGAGCATCATGCGCGAACTGGGCCTGCGCACGGGCGCCATCAACGACATCGTGGCCTGGTTCTGCGCGGCCGCCGCCTTCCTGGCCATGGCCCATGCCTTCAAGCACGGAGACTTCGTGCGCGTGACGCTGCTGCTGGAAAAGCTGCCGCCCCGGCGCTGCCGCCAGCTCGAGGTGGTGGCGCTGGCCATCGGCTCCGTGGCCGTGGGCTACCTCATGTGGGCGGCCTGCAGCTACACCTATGAGAGCTGGGAGTTCAACGACATCGCGCAGGGCCTGCTGCCCATGCCGCTGTGGATTCCGCAGCTGAGCTTTGCGCTCGGCTCCATCCTGCTGTGGGTGGCCGTGGTCGATGAATTCATCATCGTGCTGCGCGGCGGCGTGCCGACCTTCGTGCGTGCCGTCGAAGAACGCCACGCCAAGGGCGACTTCTCTTCCGACATCTGACCCGTCACTCCCAATAACAACAGGTCGCCTGCCCCGTTGCGGGGACAGGGGCCACAAGAAAGCACGACATGGATATTCTGATGGTGGGCGGCGTCCTGCTGCTGCTGATGCTGGTGCTGCTGTCCGGCGGTGTCTGGATCGCGATGACCCTGGCGATCTGCGGCTGGGTGGGCCAGGCCTTCTTCACCTCCACGCAGCCGGCCAAGAACCTGTTCTCGGCCTTCTGGGAGAGCAATGCCAGCTGGGAGCTGGCGGCCCTGCCGCTGTTCATCTGGATGGGCGAGATCCTGTTTCGCACCAAGCTGTCCGAAGAGATGTTCGAGGGCCTGCGCCCCTGGCTCAACCGCGTGCCCGGCCGGCTGATGCACACCACCATCCTGGGCTGCGGCATCTTCGGCTCGGTCTCGGGCTCGTCGGCCGCCACCTGCGCCACCATCAGCAAGGTGGCGCTGCCCGAGCTCATGAAGCGCGGCTACGACGAGAAGCTGGCCCTGGGCGCGCTGGCCACGGCCGGCACGCTCGGTATCCTGATCCCGCCGTCCATCACCATGGTGGTGTATGCGGTGGCGGCCGATGCCTCCATCATCCGCATCTTCCTGGCGGGCTTTCTGCCGGGCATCCTGCTGATGCTGCTGTTCTCGGGCTACATCGGCTGGTGGAGCCTGCGCAACCCCGACAAGGTGCCCGCGGCCGACCCGCCCTCGACCCTGCGCGAGAAGATCCGCAAGTCGGGCAACCTGATCCCCGTGGGCGTGCTCATCGTGTTCATCGTCGCGGTACTGGTCACCGGCTATGCCACGGCCACCGAATGCGCGGCCTTCGGCGTGCTGGGTTCGCTGGGCCTGGCGCTGTGGAGCCGCTCGCTGACCTGGCAGAACTTCAAGGACGGGCTGATGGGCACCACGCGCACCAGCTGCATGATCATGTTCATCCTGGCGGGGGCGGCCTTCCTGACCAAGACCATGGCCTTCACCGGCATCCCGCGCGAGCTGGCCGAGTGGGTGAACGCCATGCACCTGTCGCCGTTCGCGCTGATCAGCGTGCTGGTGGTGGTCTACCTGGTGCTCGGCACCGCGCTCGACGGCATCAGCATGATCGTGCTCACCAGCGCCGTGGTGCTGCCCATGATCCAGCAAGCCGGGTTCGATCTGATCTGGTTCGGCATCTTCATCGTGCTGCTGGTCGAGATCGCCGAGGTCACGCCGCCCGTGGGCTTCAACCTCTTCGTGCTGCAGAACATGACCGGCAAGGACAGCAACACCATCGCGCGTGCCGCCATTCCGTTCTTTCTGTGCCTGGTGGTGTGCATCGCCATCATCACCCTCTTTCCGCAGATCGTGACCATCCTGCCCGACCTGGTCATGGGCAAAGAGAAATAGACTACCCCCTGAGGCGCTTAGCGCCACGGCGCGTCCGCCAGAGGCGGCCGCCCTTCGTTGCCGTCCAAGCCTGCGCAGGCAGGCTTGGAGCCGCGGCACTCAGCCCCCTCTCCCACCTCGCTGCGCGAGTCGGGAGGGGGACGCTCCCAGCGCGGCGGGG